>NZ_ATHI01000004.1 GCF_000422245.1 Alkalidesulfovibrio alkalitolerans DSM 16529 | reverse complement strand
ATGTGTGGGATCGGCGCTTTTTAAGCGGTTCGCAGCCAAGTGTATCTATGCGATCCCCAGGCTGCCCATCGCTCTAAAACGTCCGTTTACTGACTCGCGCCTGCTCCGGGCCTGCCCTTTTGTTTATCCATTTGGGGCTTGCCCCCAGCAGGCCCGCCCTTCTGGGGCTTACCCTTTTCAAACACCCCCGCGCCGGGCTTCTCGGTCTGCGGCTTCTTCATCTGCGGCTTGCCCTTTTCGGGCATTCCCTTCACTGCCCCATCCGTGACGCCCTTGCCCCTGCCGGGCGCACCTTCCTTGCCAAGCCCCAAAGCCGACGGGTGCACGCCGGTCTCGCCCGCGATCTCTCCCCAGCCCTTGCCCGAGGCGCGCATGGCCCTGATCTGGGACTCCGGCAGGCCGGACTGCTCCGACAGGGCGCGGACTCGCGCATCCTCCACGGCCGTCTCGCGGCGCTTGAGCACCTCTTTCTGCTGGGTGGCGTCGCCACCTTGCCCCACGACCTTGTCCACCTCCTCGCGCGCCTGCTCCACCTCTTCGAGGAGATCGTCGATGCTTTCGGGCAGGCCTATTCCCCCATTTTCCGACTGGACAAAATTCTGTGCATCCGCCCCTGCGGCAACCAGACACAACCCCAATGCCAGGACCAACGTCCAAACCGTTCGCATCGTCCACCTCCTCGCGACGCACAACACCGTTCACGCATAAAAGAGTCACACATTTTCATCTTGCGCTTTGCCCGTTTCCCTGTCAATCAAGCCACAACGCCAACAGGCGACACGCCATGACATGGCGGGTTTTTTATGAAGATGTGCATACTCGGCATTGACACCAAGTCCCGAGTAATGCCAAGATTGATTAAATGGTTAGGACGCCTTCGGCCCGTTCAGGAAGGCCGAGTCCTCATGGCGGGAGGGGCCAGTGGAACAAACGAACATCATGATTGTTGAGGACGAGGCCATCACGGCCTTGTACCTCGAAAAGGAACTCTCGGGCATGGGCCTGAACGTCTGCTGCGTGGCGGACACGGGAGCCAAGGCCATCGAGTTCGCCACCAAGCATGCCGTGGACGTCATCCTCATGGACGTGCGCCTCAAGGACAACATCGACGGCGTGCGCGCCGCCGAGGTCATCAACCAGGGCATCCCGGTCATCTACCACACGGCCTTTGCCGACGAAGAGACCCTGACCCGCGCCTCCAGAACGAAACCCGTGGCCATCCTCGAAAAACCCGCCTCGATCCATCTCATCCGCGAGACCATCGCCAAGGCTCTGGCGCGCGGTAAATAGCCTCCTGCCTTTTACCCGCATCTCCGCTCTCCGTGACGAAAGCAGCACGTCTGCTCGTAGCCCCGCCGAGCCTGGGAGTCGGCCGTCCGCTCCGGATGCCCGCCCTCCAGGCTTTTCCAACTCCGCCCATTCTCGTCCATAAAGCGTCTTGCCCTGCGCATCCGCCTGTGCTAGCAGCTTTTTCAACCGATTGGGGTGCGCCGCATGGTGCGGCGCTGAGATCATACCCATCGAACCTGACGCGGTTCGCACCGCCGTAGGGAATTCGGGACGCCTTGCACTGCCGTCCGGGCCTTTGCGCCCGACCGCCGGTCCTCCCAGTTCCCGCCTCGGACCGGCGCTCTTCAGATGACCCACGAGTCCATCAGAAGCGCCTTCCGGGCGGTTTTTCCCGCGTCGCAAGGAGGCTTTCATGCTTGACGAAACCCTTGTGACCAAAGCCATCGCCACCCGTTTCTTCGAGAAATTCCTCGACTGCGTGGAACTCGACGTGGCCATCGTGGGCGCTGGCCCATCCGGCCTGACCTGCGCCTGGAAACTCGCCGAGCAGGGCTTCAAGGTCGCCATGTTCGAGCGCAAGCTGTCGCTGGGCGGCGGCATTTGGGGCGGCGGCATGACCTGGAACGAGATCGTGGTCCAGGAAGCGAGCCGTCATGTGCTCGACGAGGCTGGCGTGCCGCTGCGCGAGTTCGCCCCGGACCATTACACCGCCGACGCCGTGGCCGTGACCGTGACCCTGGCCTCCAAGGCCTGCCTGGCCGGAGCGCGCATCTTCAACTGCATGAGTGTCGAGGACGTGTGCCTGCGTGGCGAGGGCGACGACGTCCGCGTCACCGGCATCGTCATCAACTCCTCGCCCGTGGAGATCGCCGGGTTGCACGTGGACCCCGTGGCCATGTCCTGTAAGGTGCTCGTGGAGGCCACGGGACACGACATGGAAGTGCTGCGCACCCTGACCCGCAAGAACGGCGTGCGCCTGAACACGCCCACGGGCCAGATCATGGGCGAGCGCTCCATGTGGGCCGAGGTGGCCGAGCAGACCACGCCCCTGAACACGCGCGAGGTCTTCCCCGGCGTCTGGGTGGCGGGCATGGCGGCCAACGCCTGCTACGGCGGCTACCGCATGGGCCCGGTCTTCGGCGGCATGCTGCTCTCCGGAGAAAAGGCCGCCCGCGACATCGCCGCCCGCCTGCGGGGCGAATAACGGCACTGGCCGGGAGCGGAAGCGAGCAAAAAAGGCCGCGTCCGCTCCCGGCTCTTGGCAAGCGCGCGGCGCCCGTGTAGAAAATGGGCATGAAAATCGAAGTCCGCTGTTTCGCAACGCTCGGCAAGTTCACGCCCGCAGACGGCCTGCTCGATCTGCCAGAAGGGGCCGCCGTGGCCGCCGCCATGGCCGCGCTCGGCGTGCCGCCCGAAGAGGTCAAGATCATCTTCGTCAACGGCAAGGCCGTGCCCCCCGAGACCGCGCTCGCCGACGGCGACCGCCTGGGCCTGTTCCCGGCCGTGGGCGGCGGTTAGCCCCGCGCCCAGCGGGGAAGACACGGCCATGGACGCCGAACTCACAGCGCTCATCGAGAGGAGTGCGCGGCCCCAAAAGCTGCCCGGCCTGGGCGAACGGCTCGTCGCGGACGAGGCGACGCTCGCCCGCGTCTCGCGCGAGACCGGGGCCGAGCCGTGGACCGTGTACGACGCGGCCCTTGAACGCGGCGTGGTCCCGGCCCGCTATCTGCGCAATCTCGGCGCGTTCGGCATCGAGGGGCAGCTTCGCCTGCACCGGGCCACGGCGGCCATGGTGGGCCTTGGCGGGCTTGGCGGGCTTGCGCTCGAATCGCTCGCGCGCCTCGGCGTGGGCAATATCCGGGGCGCGGACGGCGACCATTTCGAGGACAGCAACCTGAACCGCCAACTTCTTTGCGAAAAGGACGACATCGGACTGCAAAAGACCGAGGCCGCGGCGCGCCGCGTGGCACGGGTCAACCCGGCGGTGCGTTTTGCGGGGCGGAAGGAGTTTCTTGCGGCCGATGCTCTGGCCGCGTTCGTCTCGGGCGCGGACGTGGCCCTGGACTGCCTGGGCGGGCTGGCCCACCGCGCCCAGTTGGAGGACGCCTGCCGCGTGGTCGAGACGCCGCTCGTCACGGCGGCCGTGGCCGGATGGTCGGGCTACGTGGCCGTGGTGGTGCCGGGGCGGCCCGGCCCGGCCTGCCTGATGGGCCAGGGCGAGTCGGCCGAGGAGACGCTCGGCACGCAGCCTCCGGCCATCTACGCGGCGTCCGCGATCATGGCCGGAGAGGCCGTGCGCCTGCTCCTGGGCGAGAAAAGCGCCCTTTACGGCCGCATGCTCTGCTTCGACCTCGCCCGCCAGACCTGGGACACCGTGGACTACTGCTGAGACGCGGGAGCAGGGCCGCGCACGGGAAACTCTACCACCACACGAGTTCCTCCTCCCTCGTCCTCGCCCCGGTCCTCGATCCTGAATCCACCCCGAAGCTGCAAGGCCAGCGACTCCACAAGCTGCATGCCCAGGCTGGCCGAAGAGGCCGCCTTGTCTGACATGCCCCGGCCGTTGTCTTCCACCGCGATGCGAAAGACCCCGTTCTCCACGCTGGTCGAAAAACGGACCAGACCGGCTCGGCCGATCGCCGCCGAAAAGGCGTGCTTGAAGCTGTTGGTCACCAGTTCGTTGACCAACAGGCCGCACGGCACGGCCTGATCCACATCGAGCGGGTGGTCGGCCAGGTCGTAAAGCATGTGGATGTTGCGCTCTGGCTGGGAATAGGCGGCGGAGATGGACTCGGCCAGGGCGCGAAGGTAGGTGGCGCTGTCGATGTGCGCGATGTCGCCGGAACGGTAGAGATTTTCGTGCACCAGGGCCATGGCCCGGATGCGCTGCCTGCTCTTGCGGATGGATTCGGCCATTCCCGGGTCGCCGCTCTCGCTGCTTTGCAACGAAAGCAGGCTGGAGACGACCTGCAGATTGTTCTTCACCCGGTGATGGATCTCCCGCAGCAGCACGTCCTTTTCCGCAAGCGAACGTGAGAGCCGCCCCTCGGTCTCCTTCTGGCGCGAGATGTCCATGAAGCTTTCGAGCAGGAACTCACGCCCCCGCATCCGGACCCTGGTGACGGTCTTGAGGATGGGGATTTCCCGCCCGTCGTCGGCTTTGAGCGTCCGTTCGGCCCTGTCCACGGGCTGGCCGTGATCCAAAATGGGACACAGGTCGTCGCCGCCGGGCCTGAAGAAATCGAGGCAATGGCGTCCGACGATCCCGCTTTCGGGCAGCCCCACGAGCTGGGCGGCCGCCGGGTTGGCCAGCACCACGCTGCGATCCGAGGGATCGATGACCATGACCGCGGCCGAGAGCGCGTCAAGGATCGCGCGCAGGGTCTCTTCCTGTTCGGCCAGGGCCTGTTCGGCAGCCCCCCGCTGGGCCATGGTGGCCACGAGCTTGGCGTTTATCCGGGTCAATACTGCGTTGCGATGAATAAAGGCGGCAAGGAGCCCGGTGATCATGAACGCCCCGATGATCGCCGCCGCCTGGATCGTCACCGGCAATCGGGCCTCGTGCGCGGGTGCCTGGACACGCTGAAAAAGCTCGGAGAACTCGGCGGTTGAGGGCGCGCCATGGGCTTGGTCCGGGATGGCCGAAAGCAGCAGCGCGGCGAGGATCAAAAAGGCTGTGAGGAGGCGCGCCTCAAGCATGCAGTGAACGGCACGCGCCGCATGACCGCCGGCTTTTGAAAGGGCCAGACGCCGCCGCGCCAGCGGGTGCGGCGCATGGAGAAGGGGCGTCTGTGAACAGGGGAGAGTCATTTCCTACTCATTACGGCCAATACCTGCCCCTTTGCAAGAAGGCGGCGCAAAAAAAGTCAAACCGACCGCACGAAGTGCACGACAAGCACGGATCACATGCCCGCCCTTGCCTGGGACTTCCCAAAATCAGCCGGTGAAGCTGCTGGCTTCGAGGTTTTCGAGGCGCGAGACGGCCTCCTCGCCCAGCATGCGGCCGGCGAGGTGGAACGGGGTCTGCGGTTCGAGCTCCAGATCGAAGGTGTCCTTGAAATAGTCCTGGAAGAGCTGGCAGGCCTTGGCGTTGGTCGATCCGAAATAAACCACCCGGGTGCGCATGTCCCAGACCACGTCGAAGACCGCCGGGATGGGCAGCATGCGGGCGCGCAGGCGCAGTTCGACCTGCTCCTTGATCTCCTTCTTGCGGGCCTTGGAGACGAACCGCTTCTCGTCGTCCTTGATGGCGGCCTTGTACTCGCGCAGGGCGATCTCCACGTGCTTCTTGAACACGGCGGGCGGCACGCGCCTGGTTTCGAGGCGCAGGAACCAGGCGAAATAATTGCCCTTTTCCGGCGGCGCGGCCTTCCATTCGGTGTCCAGCCAGTCGTCGAAGCAGGACCAGCCGAAGGAGCGCTCGTCCGCGGTGTGGTCGATGTCCCGAAAGGCGAACTTCTTCAGGAGGTCCGGAAGCTCGCGCCAGAGGTTCTCGGGCACGTCACTGGTGGGCAGATAGCGGGTGAAGCTGGCGCTGGCGGAAAGAAAACCCATGCGACTGATCTCCTTGGTGGGTGGCGAAGTCGTTCCCCTATTACTGGGAGCGCAAAAAAAGAGCTTTGCGCTCCCGCGGCTGCGCCGCTTAAGCCCGCCCTTGGCGGGCCGTACTGATAACCCGGCACACGAAAATACTGCATATTTTCTGCGCCGGGTAATACCCCATTTGCGCCGGGGTTGAAAGCCCTATCCGCTCCGCCCACGCCAGGGCAAGCGAACGGACAAGGTCCCCGTTGACGCGCCGCCGACCAGCGACCCGCAAGGATTACAGACGATTGTTCGCGAAAAAAGTCTCTTGTCTTTTTGACGTTCTTGAGGCTAATGACAACTGCCTGCAACATGCGGCCATAGGAGGCGTTATGGGCGACGAGAAGAGGGAACGCCAGTCTCTGGTCGAGGTGGTCTGCCCAGTTTGCAGGCATACCGAGATCATTTCCATTCCCAAGGAAGACATACCCAAGTGCCCTAAATGCGGCAAGCGGATGCTGGTCAAGGAACTGCTCACTGAAGGCAAATCCTACTGACCGCAGCGCGGCGCGGCGGATGAAAACCTAAACGGAAGCATAAGGAGCGCATCATGAAGAATGTGGTCAAGGTCATTGGCTTGATGCTCATCTGCGTGTTCGTCGCGGCCCAGGCCGTGGCCCAGGACATCGACCTGGCCAAGAAGTCCAGGATCGAGAAGATCCTGCAGCGCGGCGAGCTGCGCGTCGGCTTCGAAGCCGGTTACGTGCCCTTCGAGATGACGGACAAGAACGGCAACTTCGTGGGCTTCGACATCGATATGGCCAAAGAGATGGCCAAGGCCATGGGCGTCAAGTTCACGCCCGTGAACACCGCCTGGGACGGCATCATCCCCGCCCTGATGACCGACAAATTCGACATCATCATCTCGGGCATGACCATCACTCAAGAGCGCAACCTGAAGATCAACTTCGCCGACCCCTACATCGTCGTCGGCCAGACCATCCTCCTGAACATGAAGCACAAGGACGCCGTGAAGTCTTACAAGGACCTCAACGACGCCAAGTTCACCGTCACCTCCAAGCTCGGCACCACGGGCGAGCAGGCCGTGCGCCGCATGATCCCCAGGGCCACCTACAAGTCCTTCGAGACCGAGACCGAGGCCTTCCTCGAAGTGCTCAACGGCAAGGCCGACGCCTACGTGTACGACCTGCCCAACTGTGCCTTCCTGTACGACCAGCAGGGCAAGGGCAAGGTCGTCCACCTCGACACCCCCTTCACCTACGAGCCCCTGGCCTGGGCCGTGAACAAGGGCGATCCCGACTTCCTCAACTGGCTGAACCACTTCCTGCGCCAGGTGAAGAACGACGGCCGCTACGAAGTCATGTACAAGAAGTGGATCGAAGGCACCGAGTGGACCAAGGACGTCCAGTAGGGCCGATCGGATAATTCCCAAGGGGAGGGGCTTGGTCGGCCCCTCCCTTTTCCTGCGACGCGAACCCTGGATCAAACACGCAGATGAGTCACGGTCGAAGCGGGCACAGCCTGGCATATCAATGGTTCTGGAAGAGCGCCTTCGTTGTCAGCCTGATCGTGGCTGGCTGGCTGCTCTACTACTCGACCCAGCAGATCGACTATGTCTGGCGCTGGTACCGGGTTCCTCAATACTTCGTCGCCGAACAGGTCGTGGAGACCCGCTCCATGCTCATGGGCGAGGTCGCCTCCATCGTGGCCAAGGGCGACAAAAGCGTGGTCACGGTCGCGGACGGAGAGGAGCGAGAGAGCTACACCGTTCCCACCGAAGGCCTGCGCGTCTCGACCGGCGACACCATCTACGCGGGCGACGTGCTGGGCACCGAGACACACACCAAGCCGGGCATCCTGCTGCAAGGCGCTTGGCTTACGCTCTACATCTCGGCCGTAGCCATCGTCATCGGCATCGTTCTCGGGCTCGTCACGGGTCTTGCCCGGCTTTCCGAGAACCCATTCTTCCGATACTGGGCCATCACCTACATCGAGCTGATTCGCGGCTCTCCTCTCCTGGTCCAGATCTATATCTGGTATTTCGTGCTCGGCACGCTGGTCAACAACCTGCTGCAGCAAAAGGGAATCCCACAGATCCCTACGTTGTGGTTCGGCATCGCCTCCATGGCTGTGTTCACCGGCGCCTATGTGGCCGAGATCGTGCGCGCGGGTATCCAGTCCATCCACCGGGGCCAGCGCGAGGCAGCGAGATCCCTTGGGATGAACGCCTTCCAGTCCATGCGCCACATCGTCCTGCCCCAGGCCCTGCGCCGCATCCTGCCGCCCCTGGCAGGACAGTTCATCAGTCTCATCAAGGACTCCTCGCTCCTTGGCATCATCGCCATCCGCGAACTGACCAAGGCCACGCGCGAGGTCGTCACCGTCAGCCTGCAGCCCTTCGAAATTTTCTTCGTCTGCGCCCTGCTCTACCTCATCCTGACCTTCGGGCTGTCGCTGCTCACCAACTATCTTGAACGGAAGATTGTGCAGTCATGATCCAGGTCCGCAACATCTCGAAGATATTCTACGTACCCCAGAAGCTGCTGGCGCTGAACAACGTCTCGGCCGACATCGCGCGCGGCGAGGTGGTGGTCATCATCGGCCCCTCGGGTTCGGGCAAATCCACCTTCCTGCGCTGTCTCAACCGTCTGGAACACGCGGACCAGGGCCAGATCCTCATCGACGGCGTGGACATCCTCGACCGCAAGACCAACATCAACGCCGCGCGGGCGGAGATGGGCATGGTCTTTCAGTCCTTCAACCTCTTCCCGCACAAGAACGTGCTGCAGAACGTGACCATCGGCCAGACCGTGGTGCGCGGCCGGGGACGGCGGGCCGCCGAGGAGAAGGCCATGGCCCTGCTCACCCGCGTGGGTCTGGCCAACAAGGCCGCCGCCTATCCCGACAACCTCTCGGGCGGACAGCAGCAGCGCGTGGCCATCGCCCGTGCCCTGGCCATGGACCCCAAGGTCATGCTCTTCGACGAGCCCACCTCCGCTCTCGATCCCGAGATGGTCGGCGAGGTTCTCGACGTCATGAAGGGGCTGGCCCGCGACGGCATGACCATGGTCGTGGTCACGCACGAGATGGGGTTCGCGCGCGAGGTGGCGGACCGCGTCCTGTTCATGGACCAGGGCGAGATCCTTGAAGAGGGCACGCCCGAGCACTTCTTCAAGAGCCCCGAGCACGAGCGCACCAAGCTCTTCCTGAGCCAGATCCTGTAGAAGGCCTTTCGCGACGCCATGCGACGCGTTGCCCGAGACGGTTCAGCGCCCTTGGTTCAGCACTTCCAGAGCGCGCGAAAGTTCAAAACGCAGCCGGGACAGGTTCTCCTGCATCGTGGCCGTTTCGCCCGTGGCCGCGGCGTCCTCGATGACCTGGGCAGCGGCCTGCACGGCCACCGCGCCCACGGCCGCAGCCCCTCCCTTGATGGAATGCGCTGTGTCACGGATGGCGTTCGCATCGTCGCCCTGTACGGCCGCCTCGAGCTCCGCGAGACGTGCAGGGGCGTCCGCGCTGAAGACCTCGATCAATTCGCACAGGAACGCCTCGTCCCCACCAAGCCGCTCCAGCGCCTCTCGACGGTCGAGTATCCCCTCCGCATCGTGCCCGCCGCTTCCCTCGTCGGCCGCAAAACGCGCCGTAAAGTGGAAGGTGCTGCCCTGGCCCGGCTCGCCGCCGACGCCGATCTCGCCGCCCATGAGGGTCACGAGCCGCTTGCTGATGGCCAGGCCGAGGCCCGTTCCGCCGTGCCTCCTGGTGATCGAGCCGTCGCCCTGGGTGAAGCGCTCGAAAATCGCCTTTCGCCGCTCGGCTGCTATGCCTGGTCCGGTGTCGCTCACCTCGAAGCGCAAAAATGCATCGCCGTTCAGCGTCGCCGAATCTTTTTCGATATCCACACGGATGGCGACGCTCCCCTGGTCCGTGAACTTGATCGCGTTGCCCACGAGATTGACGAGTATCTGGCGCAGCCGTCCTGAATCCCCCCTGAGCCTTCGCGGCACGGCGTCGTCCATGAGGACGGTCACGCGAAGCCCCTTTCGTTCCGCCTCCGTGGAGAGTGCCTTGACCACGGAGGAGACCAAAAGGTCGAGATTGAAAGGAGCGCTGACCATTTCGAGTCGCCGGGCCTCAATCTTGGAGAGGTCGAGGATGTCGTTGACAATGCGCAAAAGCGTCTTCGCCGAGTCGCGGATGGTCCGCAGATAGTCTTGTTGATCGTCCGTGAGGTTCGTCTCCAGGGCCAGTTCGCTCATGCCGATAACGGCGTTCATGGGCGTGCGCAGTTCGTGACTCATGTTGGCCAGAAATTCGCTCTTTGCCCGGTCCGCCGCCTCCGCGCTGTCGCGAGCGGCGATAAGTTCCTGCTCCATGAGCCTGCGCTCGGTCATGTCGCGGACAATGCCCACCAACACGGTCTCGCCCGTGGTGGGGAGCTTCAAGGCGGCCTTCTTGGTGGACAGATAGCGCACGCTCCCGTCGCGCATGTCGAGCGGCTCCTCCAGCATGGCGGGAGCGCCCGTGGTCAGAACCTCCTCGTCCACCTTCCAGATGCGCTCGGCATGCTCCCTGGGGAAGAGATCGCGGTCAGTACGGCCCAGGAACGCCTCGCGGCTCATGCCCGTGAACTCGCACACGGCGTCGTTGACGAGCACGAAACGATGGTTCGCGTCCTTGACGAAGACCGGATCGGGCAGCGCCCCGAGCACCTGGGAGACGAACTCGATGCTGTCCGCCAGGGCTTGTTCCGCCTCGCACCGGTCGGAGACGTCGAGCAGCGAGACGATGACGCGCGAGAGGGATTCCTCGTGTCCGGCGGCCACCCGGGCCTGAACGGCGGAGACCATGGTCCTGCCGTCCAGGGTGCGGTGCTCGGTTTCGGCCGTGAAGTGCCGCTGGCCCGAGGTCATGACAAGCACGAACTCGGCCAGCGTGCGGTACGTCTGGGCGATGAACAGCCCTCCGAGATCGGAGAGCAGCGCGCCCTTGTCCAAGGCCCCGAAGACACGCACCGAACTCTGGTTCGTATCCATGACCACGATGCTCGCGGCGCAGCGGCGCACGACCTCCGGATGGGCAAGAAAATAGGCGCCAAGATCGCTCACACCGCCCGCGCGCAGTTCATCCACGTAGCGCTTGAGCGCGGAAAGATCGAGCTCCCACAAAGACACGGGGCAATCCTCGAAGAGCGCCCGATAGCGCGCCTCGCTCTCGCGCAAGGCCTCCTGGGCCCGCATTCCGGGCGTCACGTCCAGGACCACGCCGTGTAAAACGTCCACCACGCCTCTCTCTCCGGCCGAGGCGAAAAGCCTCGTCTCGACCCACAAAACCTCGCCTTTTCCGGTCGCGAGACGGTGGAACAGGGTTTCCTCGCCGCCTCCGCGCACCCGATCCAGGGCCGCGCGGAAAGCCTCTCGGTCAAGAAGCGGGATCATATCCGGGAAAGACGCCTCTCCCGAACGGAATTCGGCCAGGGAACGACCGAACCGCTCCACCCCCCTGGTCACATAGAGCACGGGGAGACCCGGCGAGTTCTCCCAGACGAAAGTCACGGCCGGCCCCTTTTCGATGACACCCTCCAGCCGCTGCCGTTCGCTCGTCGCTTCGTCGAGCCGGGACTTGAGCATCGCCCGTTCGCGCAGGGCCGCGGCGAGTTGCTCGTTGCTCTGGGCAAGGTCGCGCGTACGCTGCAGAATCTTGCTTTCGAGGTGGTCGAGGTAGCGTCTGCGCTCATCCAGAAGGCTGGCCTTCTCCATACAGCGGCGCAGGGTCAGGGGTAGTAACTCTTCGAATTCGAGGGTCTTCTCCAGGTAGTCCCAGGCTCCGCGCCGGAACGCCTCTATAGTGTCGCGGCGGTGACCCTCGTCCGTGATGACGACGAGCGGCGTCTCGGGGGAATCCTTGCTCAGCGCGGAAAGGACATCAAGGCCGTCGATGTCCGGCAGCCGCAGGTCCACCACGACCGCCACGGGTCGGCGCGCGAGGAACATCTCGATGCCCAAGGCTCCGCTGCGGGCGGAGACGACGCTGAATTCTCCGTCCAGCACCTCGGCGACGGTCGCGCAGGCATCGACGTCGGCGTCGATGACGAGCAGGCAGGGGAGGGAGTCGCTTTCGGGCATGTCAGGCTCACAACGGAGTTGGCGGCGCGCGCCGCACATTCCTCCAGCATATACAAGGCACGAAAACGGTTGTCCACAAGTCCGGGCGCCTCTTGGCCCGTAAGCGTCCGCTCAGGACGATATGCCTGTCCCGCACCCGATTACCTCTGCCAGGACGCGCGCGAGATCGCCGGAGGACACGGGCTTGGGCAGGTGGGCGTTCATGCCTGCGGCCAGAAAACGGTCGCGATCGCCCTGCATGGCGTAGGCGGTGAACGCGATCACCGGGATGTCACGCGACAGGCCGGGAATACCTGCCTCGCGGATCAGGCGCGTGGCCGCCAGACCGTCCATGCCCGGCATGTTGACGTCCATGAGCACCACGTCGAAGAGACTGCCGCTGCCGTCCTTGGGCGGCAGGCCGCACGAGGCGCACGCCTCCGCCATCCGATCGCCGTCCGTGGCCAGCACGCAACAATGCCCGGCCTCCGTGAGCATGTCCTCCATATAGATCCGCACCAGTTCGTTGTCCTCCACCAGGAGCATCCGAAGCGGCTGAAGATCGCCCAGGCGGACTGGCGCCGCCGCCGAGGCGGCCGCATCATCCGGCCGCGCTGCCGGGCAGAGCAGGATGGTGAAGTGAAACGCACTGCCCTCTCCCCGACGGCTTTCAAGCCACAGGTTGCCGCCCATCTTCTCGGCGAGTTGCTTGGAGATGGCAAGGCCAAGGCCCGTGCCGCCGCGCACGCTCGAAAGCGCCGGGGCGAGCTGCGAAAAACTCTTGTAGAGCAGGTGCTGCTTGTCGTCTGGGATGCCTATCCCGGTATCGCGCACGGTCACGTGCAGGATGTGGCCGCAGTGGCCGATGGGCTCGAACGGCCCGCGTCCCTCCGATGCGGGGCGCGCGTCCACGGACACAGTCACGCCGCCATGCTCGGTGAATTTGATCGCGTTGGAGAGCAGGTTGCGTACAATCTGCCCCAGACGGGCGGGATCGGCCCGGCCCCATTCGGGCACGTCGCAGCCGATCTCCACAGCCAGCGAAAGGCCCTTTTCGAGCGCCAAGTGCTGGAATGGGGCGGTCTGCTCCAGAATCGCGTCGCGCACCTCGAAGACGCGGGGAGCGAGCTCCAGGCGTCCCGCCTCGATCTTCGAAAGATCCAGGATGTCGTCCACGAGTTCGAGCAACACCCGGCCCGACTGCCGCAACATCTCGAAATACCGGGCGCGTTCCGTGGCGTCCGTTGTCTTCGCGGCCATCTCGGTCATGGCCAGAATGCCCGCGATGGGCGTGCGCACCTCGTGGCTGATGCGGGCCAGAAAATCCGATTTGACGCGGCTGGCCTCCTCGGCCGCGGCGCGGGCCCGGACCAAGGCGTCCTCCATGCGCTTTCGCTCGCTCATGTCCACGAACATGAGTTGCACGATGCTCTCGCCGATGAGCGTGGCCGAGACGTCGGCGGGCATATAGTCGCCGGTGCCGCGCTTGAGCCGTCGCTCGATGCGCACGGTCTCGCCCGAAAGCACCGCGTCCAGGCGCACGGGCACGGCGCGTATGTCCTCGGGATGCAAAAGGTCGTGGTAGCGACGGCCCACAAGGTCGCTGAAGGAGAAGGCCAAAAGCTCCAAGGCGCGAGGATTGGCCTCGTGGATGCGCATCTCGCGGTCCATGAGCATGACGCCTTCCGCTCCGCGCTCGAAGAGCATGCGGTAACGCCTTTCGGACTCGGTCAGGGCGTCCAAGGCAAGTTTTCGTTCCGTGATGTCGCGTGAGGTTACGATGCAGCCGCCGACGCTTCCATCCTCCTCCAATACAGGGCGGTAGGTCACGGCGCGGTAAGTGCGCCCGAAGGCGGGATGGCGGAACCAGGCTTCGTCGTGGACTTCCTCCCCGCGCAGGCAGCGGTCCAGACAGGCCTTGACCACGTCGTCGAAGGCCGCTTCGCCAAGAAGCTCGCCGATGGTGCGCCCCACGATCTCGTCGCGGGAGCGGCCATAGGCCTTGAGATAGACGTCGTTGACGGCTTGAAAGACGTAGTCCTGGTCCACGAAGGCCATCATGTCGCCCGAGGCGCGCAGCGTGGCCCGGAACCGGTCCATGATGCCGCCCTCGGCGTCCCTCTCGCCCTGGCGCGGAGCCTTGGCCGCCGCGAGTTCGTCCGTCAGCGAGTTCAGCCGTGCGCGCAATTCGGCGTTATCGCGCATCAGCCGCTCGTGGGCTGCGTCCATCGTATCGCCGTTTCGGCGCCAAGACATGACATCCGCCTTTTTCCCCCTCATCGCCCCCCGATCGCCGCCCGGAAAACTTCCAGACGCTCGAAACTACCGCCTGCCCGATGCGCTGTCAAAAGCCCTGTGGCCCTTCCGAGCGCGTAAAACCGGTCCAGGCGGGGAAGTTGAGACGCCCTGATGATCTTTCAGAAATACCAGCGCCAGGATCGTCCCGCGTCGAAGAGATCGCGCAAGGTCACAATGCCTCCGTCCTTCAGTTTGCGCACGAGAAAGATGAAGAGATAGGCTGTTTGCATGGCGTCGGCCAAGGCGTCGTGGGCTGGAAAGCGAGGCAGGCTGTGTTCCTTGGCCAGATCTGAAAGGTTGTAGGAGACATTCAAATCGAAGCGGTCATAATAGTTCTCCCACATCTCCTCGCGATGGATCTTGGCCATGCGCATTGTATCCAGGCAGGGATTGGCAAGCTCCGCGCCGAACAGCCGCCTGCAGGCCCGGTTCAAAAAGCTCATGTCCAGGCCCACGTTGTGGCCCACGATCAATGTGCCGTTCAGAAACTCCACGAACTCGGGCAACACCTTGTCGAGCGGCTCGGCTCTGGCGGCCTGCGACGGGGTGATGCGGTGGATCAGGGTCGAGGTCTTGGAGACGTCGCCGTCGGGCTTGACCAGACGCGAGAACGTCTTGTCCGGGACGATGGACAGTCCTTCGAGCCTGACCGCGCCGAGCGAGACGATCTCGTCGCTGCACGGATCGAGTCCGGTCATCTCGGCGTCGAGGACCGTGAAGGCGCATTCGTCCAGCCGCTGGTCGTGGTCCACCTTCTGGAAGGCGGCGCGGTTGGCCGCCATGAGCGGATGCTTCGGCGTCCTGCGCAGAAACGGCAGCACGCAGGCGGCGGTGTCCATGATCGAGAGCATCCGTCTTTCCTCCCTCAGCCTTGGATGTGAAATTCCTGGCGCACGAAGGATTGCAACTCGCCG
Source organism: Alkalidesulfovibrio alkalitolerans DSM 16529 (assembly GCF_000422245.1). Taxonomy (NCBI): domain Bacteria; kingdom Pseudomonadati; phylum Thermodesulfobacteriota; class Desulfovibrionia; order Desulfovibrionales; family Desulfovibrionaceae; genus Alkalidesulfovibrio; species Alkalidesulfovibrio alkalitolerans. The sequence continues at coordinate 187,056 of NZ_ATHI01000004.1, read as the reverse complement.
ATGACGCCGAAAGCCTCCTTCAAGGTGCGCTTCTCAAGCTCGGTCAGGTTGTCGAGATCGAGGTGGTTGTCGGGCGCAAGCCCCTGCTCCATGAGCCGGAGCTGATGCACGAGGCGGATCTGGGAGACGAACTCGAAGGCTTCGGCCGCCTCGGCGTGCAACTCGCCCGAGAGCAGGCCGGCGTCGCGGGCCAGGGCGAGCCGCGCCAGCGTGTTGCACTCCACCAAGCCAAGCCGCAATGCCAGCAGCCTGGCCACGTCCACGAAAGGCATGATGCCCCTGGCCTTGAGGTCCAGGCGGTTCTTGTGCTCGCCGCTCTTCTCGACCACGAAATTCTTGAAGAACGACAAGGGCGGCTTGGCGCGCAGGCAGTCACGGGCCAAAAAGCCCAGGAAGACCTCGTTCTTTGCGGCCTCGCGGCAGACCTCCTCCTTGATCCGGCTGCCCAGTTCAAAAAAGCCGAAGCCGGGCCGCATGTCGAAAAATATCGTGGCATGCAGCACCCGCTCGGGCTCGGGACGGCGGATGATGTCGCGGAAGAAGTTCAGCCAGTCCTCGTCGGGCATGTTCCAGCGCTGGTTGGAGGCCATCATCTCGGCCGGACAGGGCGGGAATCCGCAGCGCACCAGATGGGTGATGGCCGCACGTCCGAAATTGATGAAGTATTCTCGCGCCTTGGCCGCTTCCCCGGGCTTTTCGGGCAGTCTGAAGGCCAGGGCGTTGTCCTGGTCGGTGCGGAAGGTCTGCTCGCGGCGCCCCTCGCTGCCCAGGAGCAGCCAGCAGAACGGCGCGGGCGGCGGACCAAGCTCCTCCTGCAAAAGCGTCAGGATGCGGTCCAAAAGAGCCTCGTTCAGGACCGCGATCATGCGGCCCACGCTGCCCGCCTTGGCCCCCTCCTCGATGAGCGGCCGGACCACGAGCGGCACTTTTCCCGATAGCTGGTACAGCCCTTCGAAGGTTCGTTCGCGCTCGATCTCGCTGAACAGGCCGAAGGGCGAGCGGCCTTGCAGGACCATCAGGTCGTGCGAGGTTATGACGCCCGCGATGTGCGCGTCCCTGGTCACGCCGAGGTGGTGGATCTGGTGCTTCATCATGGTCAGCAGGGCGTCGAAGCAATTCTCGCCTGCGGTCACGGAGCGCACCGGGCCGGACATGATCTCGGCCACGGGCCAGTTGTAGTTCAGCCCCTGGGCCACGACCTTGTAGCGCAGGTCCTTGTCCGTGACGATGCCCGTCACCTCGCCCGCCCGGTCCGTGACGAGGAGCGAGCCCACGCCCTCCTCGGCCATGACCTCGGCGGCGCGGCGGATGTCGGTGCCCTCGTCCACGGTCACAGGCGCGCGGCGCACCACGTCACCCACGCGGGTGGCGAAGAGCGGCAGGCTCGATTCGGAGCGCGGGGGTACCCTGCGACGGCGAAGCTCACCGAAGGCCTTGGAGACGTAGGTCTCGGAAAAGCTCTTCAGAAAATACTGGGCCATGGCGGGTTCGCTGTCGATGAGCCCCTTGAAGACCGCGACGGGCATGCGGAAGACGAAGGTGTCCTCCACGGTGGCAGCCGAGAGATTGGCCGTGCCGCCGCGCACGGCGGAGAGCACGCCCACCACCGCGCCCTCGCCCCGGAAATCGGCCAGGGTCTCGCCGCCCTCTTCGTCGTCGAGGAAAAGCCTGACTGCGCCCGACTGGATGACGTAAACGTCCTTGAGCACGGTCTCTCCCCGGGTCATGAGCCTCGTGCCCGCCGGAAAGAAGTCGATGGCGCAGACCTTGGCCACCTTGGCCAGGGTCTCGGGCGCCAGCTCGGAGAAGGGCAGCGTTTTGCCCAGGAACTCGACCACTACATTGACGTCGGCATTCACGACTTCTCCTTCGCGTTCCTTTCCCCCAAGGGGGGCCGGGCGGCCCCCTGTCCCTGGTTCCTAAGCCGCCCGGCCCCGGGCCGGAAGTCTCCCCACCTCCGGCGATTAGTGATCCACGGCCGCGCCCGCGCCCTTGGGGATGCGCACGGATTCGACCAGATCCCGGATCTCTTGCGGCGGCGGCGGCGTCATGGCCGAAACCGCCCAGGTGACGACGAAGTTCAGGCACATGCCGACCGCGCCGATTCCCTCCGGCGAGATGCCGAAGAACCACGGGGACACACCCATGAACTTGGTCTGGACGATGTAGAGCATGGTGAAACCGATGCCCGCGATCATGCCCGCGATGGCGCCTTCCCGGTTGACCCTGTTGGAGAAGATGCCCAGCACCAGGATCGGGAAGAAACTCGACGCGGCCAGGCCGAAGGCCAGGGCCACCACCTGAGCCACGAAGCCCGGTGGATTGATGCCGAAGTAGCCGGCCACGAGCACGGCCAGGCCGATCATGATCCGGCCGATGCGCAGCCGCTGCTTCTCGGTCGCCTTGCGGTTGATGACCCGGTAGTAGAGGTCGTGCGAGATGGAACTGGCCACCACGAGCAGGAGCCCCGAGGCGGTCGAGAGCGCGGCGGCCAGGCCGCCAGCGGCCACGAGCGCCACGACCCAGGCGGGCAGATTGGCGATCTGCGGGTTGGCGAGCACCATGATGTCGCGGTCCACGTAGAGTTCGTTCTCGTTGTCCGTGGGCGCGTTGGCCACCAACGGCTGGCCGTGCGGGCCGGTCTCGCCCGTGAAGCTCAGCCTGCCCTTGAAAGGATCGCCCGCGCGGTATTGGATGATGCCGTCGCCGTTCTTATCCACCCAGGCCACGAGACCGGTCTTCTCCCAGTCCTTGAACCACTGCGGAGCCTCGGCGTAGGGTTTGTCGTTCAGGGTGTCCACCATGTTGTAGCGCGCGAATCCCGCCACGGCCGGGGCAGTGGTGTAGAGGATGGCGATGAAGAGCAGCGCATAGCCCGCGGAGAGCCTGGCCGCGCGCACCGTGGGCACGGTGTAGAAGCGCACGATGACGTGCGGCAGACCCGCTGTGCCGACCATCAGCGCCAGGGTGATGCACAACACGTCGATCATGGATTTCTGGCCGGGACCGTAGGCCGAGGTGTAGGCCGCGAATCCCAGATCCTTGTTGATCGCGTCGAGCGTCTCCAGCAGGAAGCGGCCCGCGTGCGTCCCCTCGGTGATGGTGCCACCGAAGCCGAGTTGCGGGATGGGGTTGCCCGTGATCTTCATGGAGATGGCCACGGCCGGGATGGTGAAGGCGATGATGAGCACCACGTACTGGGCCACCTGGGTCCAGGTGATGCCTTTCATACCGCCCAGGCCCGCGTAGAGGAACACGATGCACATGCCGATGACCACGCCCGTGGTCACGTCCACTTCCAGGAAGCGCGAGAAGACGATGCCCACGCCGCGCATCTGCCCGGCCACGTAAGTCAGGGAGACGAAGATGGCGCAGACCAGGGCCACGACGCGGGCCGTGGTGGAGTAGTAGCGGTCGCCCACGAAGTCGGGCACCGTGAACTTGCCGAACTTGCGCAGATAGGGCGCGAGCAGGAGAGCCAGGAGCACGTACCCGCCGGTCCAGCCCATGAGATACACGCTACCCTCGAAGCCGGAAAAGGAGATGATGCCGGCCATGGAAATGAACGAGGCCGCGCTCATCCAGTCCGCGCCCGTGGCCATGCCGTTGGCCAGGGGAGGCACGCCGCCGCCCGCCACATAGAAACCCTTGGTGTCCTTCACGCGGGACGCCCAGGCGATGTACATATACAGCCCGAACGTCAGGCCGACGATGATGTAGGTCCAGGTGAGTATGCTCATGACTACTCCTCCACGTCATATTCCTTGTCGAGCTTCCGCATCCGCCAGATGTAGACGTAGATCAGCGCGACAAAGACGTAGATGGAGCCCTGCTGGGCAAACCAGAATCCCAGGGGGAATCCGCCGATGACGATGGCGTTCAACTGGTTGACCAGCAAAATGCCGAAGACGTAGGAAACAAGCGCCCAGATGGAAAGCAGAACGATCATAAGGGAAACGTTCTTCTTCCAATATTCCTTGAGATCAGGTTGATTCATGACCGCCTCGCTCGCATGTTTGAAGTCTTACGCCGCCTTGCCTCGCCTCGCCTCACGCGCCGACGATACCTTCGGCCGCTAGGCTCGGCGCAATGCGATACGCTCCCAGGGTCATACCAACCTCCCTCGATTTTCCGCCCCGGCCCGATTGCCATAGCGGCTCTTGACCCCCTTCCTAGATGACGCGGATCATCCGGGCGACGCTTTTTCGGTGAACGGCTGAACGGTTCCCTCGAGCCAGCCGGGCGGACCCGTCGCCGCCGCTTGGCCCAGGTCATTCGCCGTTCACCCCCGAACGAGGCCATTCGCCGTCCGCCTTCTCTTTTCAACCCGCATCTGATAGGGGGGTCGTCAAACAGGCGGACAGGCACTGGGCATGAACATTCTCGACATCATATTCTGCGTCATCCTTGGATATTTCCTGCTGCGCGGCTTTATCAACGGCCTGGTGCGGGAGGCGGCCTCCATCGTGGGGCTCGTGGTCGGCTTCTACGCCGCCAACCATTATGGCGACGTCCTCGTTCCCCAACTCGCGGACTTCATGGGCAACGGCGGACACGCGGACACGGCCTCCTACCTGCTCGTCTTCGTCGGGACCATGTTCGCGTCCTGGATCGCGCTCAGGATGCTCTCGGGGCTTCTCAGGCTTCAGCTTCTGGCCACGGCGGACCACGCCATGGGCGGGCTGCTCGGCTTTCTCAAGGGCGGGTTGATCTGCGCGGTGACCGTGCTGGCCATGGCCACCTTCATCCCCGACTCGGAATACCTCGTCGAGTCGCGACTCTCCCCGCACATCGCCAAGGTGGCCGCGCACATGGCTGGCTATCTGCCGGACGAGATGCGCCAGACCCTGGAAGACAGTCAGAAGAAGCTTTCGGACATCCATTTCCGCATGCCCGACAAAATCCTGTCCTTCTGAACCGCGCTCCGACCACTCCCCAACCGCGAGGCTCCATGAAGACCGAAGAAGCGTTCACGGCCCTGTCAGACGTCATCACCGCCCTGCTCTCCCCCACGGGCTGCCCCTGGGATCGCAAGCAGACGCCCGAAAGCCTGTGCGACTACGTGGTCGAAGAGGCCTTCGAGCTCGTCGAGGCCATCCGCTCGGGCGACGTGGCCGGGGCGCGCGAGGAAATAGGCGACGTGATGTTTCTGCTGCTCTTCGTGGCCGAGCTCTACGAGCGGGCTGGGGCCTTCAGCCTCAAGGACTCGCTTGAGGAGAGCGCGGCCAAGATGATCCGCCGCCACCCCCACGTCTTCGCGAACGGCACGATCTCCTGCCAGGACGACCTGTTGCGCACCTGGGAGCGCATCAAGCGGGCCGAGAAGTCCGACGAAGAAGGACGGCCCGCCGGGGTCTTCGACTCGCTGCCGAGGGGGCTGCCGCCGCTGCTCAAGGCATACCGCATCCACTCCAAGGCCGCTCGGGCGGGCTTCACCTGGGCCTCGGACGAGGCCGCGCGGGCGCAGTTCGCGGCCGAGATGCGCGAACTCGACGAGGCCGTGGCCTCGGACGATGCCGAACGCATCGAGGCGGAGTACGGCGACGCGCTGTTCACCTTCGTGGAGCTTGGCCGCCGCCTGGGAGTGAAGGCCAACGCCGCCCTGGACAAGACCAACGCCCGCTTCCTGACGCGCTTTGCCCGCATGGAATCCCTGGCGCGGGAGCGGGGCAAGGACGTGGCCGAACTCGATATGGCCGCTCTGGACGCGCTGTGGGACGAAGCCAAGGCCGAAGAACAGCGCGGCCTTAAAACCGGTCGCGACGCGTCCTGAGCACGTCGGCCCCATTTCGGCAACCTCTTGCCCCCATTGGCGAAAAAAATAATTCCCCCTGAAATGGAAGGTTGTTAGGCCATGTCCACTAAGGGCCTACGCGGCCATGGCCGAGGCTGACACCCTGTCCCGCCTCCTTCATCAACCATTCCCTCCTCCCCCGGGGCGGCGCGGTGCGCCGCCCCAAACCATTGAAAGCCACCTGCGGCAACGTTGTCTTCTTCCACTTGACCGCGCGGCCGTTTGCGGCTGAAATGGGCCGCCTTTCAAGGAGACCGACATGAGCGCACTGTACGACGTCCGGCCCGGGGTCAGGGACTTCACGGCCTACGTGGCCGGCCTGTCCATCGACGAGATCCGCCAAAAGTACGGCCTGAGCCGGATCATCAAGCTGGCCAGCAACGAGAATCCGCTTGGCGTACCGCCCCTGGTCCAGAAGGTGCTGCGTGAGCGCGCGGCCGAGGCCTTCCGCTACCCACGCCTGGGCAACCCCGAACTGAACGCGCGCATCGCCGCGCATCTGGGCGTCGGGCCGGAGCGGATCATCGCGGGCAACGGCTCGGACGAACTCATCGACCTGCTCGTCCGGATCAAGGCGCGGCCGGGCCAGGACAACGTCGTGGCCTTCACGCCCTGCTTCAGCATGTACGGCATGTGCAGCCGCATGCTCGGGGTGGAGTTCCGTCAGGCGCCGCTTCGCGCCGACTTCACCTTCCCCTTCGACGACCTCATCGACACCTGCGACGAGAACACGGCCCTGGTCTTCGTGACCAGCCCCGACAACCCCTCGGGCTACGCGGCCACGGCCGAGGAGCTTGCGGATCTGGCCCGACGGCTGCCCGAGCGCGCGCTGCTGGTCATCGACGAGGCCTACGTCGAATTCGCGGACGACCCCGCGAAGCGCTCGCTGCTTTCGCGCCTGGACGAATTCCCCAACGTGGCCCTGACGCGGACCTTCTCCAAGGCCTTCGGCCTGGCCGGGCTGCGCCTGGGCTACGGCGTGCTGCCCGCCTGGCTGGCCGAGATCGCCCGGCCCTGCCAGATGCCCTTCTCGGTCAACCTTCTGGCCACCTACGCGGGCATGGCCGCGCTCGACGACACGGTCTTCCTGCAGGAGACCCTGCGCATAACGCGCGAGGGCCGCGAATGGCTGACCCGCGAGCTGACGCGGCTGTCCTGCGAACCCGCGCCCTCGCAGTCGTCCTTCATCATGTTCCGCCCGCCCGCGCGGCCGGGGCTCGACGCGCGCGGCGTGTTCGAGGCCCTTCTGACGCGCGGGATCATCGTCCGCCACCTGGGCGGCTTCGGCCTTGCCGACCGTTTGCGCGTGACCGTGGGCACGCGGCGCGAGAACGAGACCTTCATCGCGGCCCTGGCCGAGGTGCTGCATGGCTGAGCGACTCATCGTGACCCTGGACGGCCCGGCTGGCGTGGGCAAGACCACGCTGGCCAGACGCCTGGCCGAGGAACTCGGCGTGGCCTACCTGGACACCGGGGCCATGTTCAGGGCCATCGGCTTCAGCCTGGGCGAGGGCGCGCGCGACTGGCCCGAGGAGAAGCTTTCGGCCGAACTTGCCACGATGCGCTTTGCCATCGAGGGCGCGGGCGCGGACACAAGGCTTCTGGTCAACGGTCACGAGATGGGCGACGAGATCAGGTCCGAAAAGGTGGGGCTTTTGGCCTCGGCCGTGGGCACACTGCCCCCGGTGCGCGAGGCGCTCAAACGCGCCCAGCGCGAGATCGGCCGCGAATGCTCGCTGGTGGCCGAGGGGCGCGACATGGGCACGGTGGTCTTTCCCGAGGCGCGGGTGAAATTCTTCCTCGACGCCACGCCCGAAGAGCGCGCCACGCGGCGCGTGCTGCAGTTGCGCCAAATGGGCCAGGAGGCGGACTACGACGCCATCCTGGTGCAGATCAAAGTCCGCGACGCCCAGGACAGGAACCGCGCCGTGGCCCCGCTCAAGCCCGCCGAGGACGCCATCATCGTGGACACCACGAAGCTCGACGTGGATCAGGTCTTCGCGGAACTCAAGCGGCTGGTGGCCTCCGCCGCCTGACGCGCCGCCCGCAAAAGGCCGTGCGAACGGCATTGCCGGGCGATTTTTCGGGCTATTCTTCCACGCTGTCCAAGGCCCCGGACGTGTCGGGCTCTTCGGCAGGGCCGGGCGTGCGCACGGCCAGCAGCCGGACCTCCACCCCGTGCTCGCGCGAGGCGGAAAGCCCGTAGATGCGCTCGGCCTTGAGGCTGAAGTGGTCCAGGCTGTGGTGGCTGATGATGAGCACCTGAATGCCCAGCCGCTTTGCCACGGCCTTGACCACGCCGATCAGGCGGGGCACCAGCTCCGGCTTGAGCCAGCAGTCCTGCTCGTCGAGCACCAGAAACGGCCTGTGGCGCGCGGGATCGAGCTGCGAGAGCGCGATCAGGCGAAGCCCCACGGAGAGGATGTTGCACACCGAGCCGCCCTGGCCGGTGAGCACGTCCTCGGTGCAGCCGTCCTGCTCGATCTCGAAGTGCACGTGCAGCCGCCCGCCGTAGCTGCCGCGCACCGCCCGCACGGTCCGCTCCTGGCCCAGGATCTCGCGGATGGCCTGGGTCAGGCTCTGCTCGATCTCGGAAAGAAGCTCGCCGAACAGCGCGTTGGAGAGGTTTTCGAGCAGCGCCTCGGCGCGCGGCAAAAGCTCCAGGAAGGCGCGCGTCTCCACAAGCTCCTTTCCGGTGCGCAGCCGCTCGTCGTGCCGCGTCCGGGCCAGGGCCCGAAGGCTGTCCAGGCGGCGCGACAACCCGCGCGGGTCGGGCAAATCGGGCAAATCGGGCAGGCCGGGCAGGTGTTCGTTCATGCGCCCCCTCCCGCGCGGCGCAAACGGCCCGTGGCCGCGAGCCACAGCGCAAGCCCGCCCAGCGGCACGACCCCGAGCGCGCCGAGATAGGCCACGAACAGGTCCTGCCCGCCTCCGATCGCGAGCGTCACCAGGGTCGCGCCCACGGTGTTGGTCGAGGCGTGGGCCAGGCACACGGTCCAGATGGTGCCCGAACGCTCGCGCAGCCAGCCGAAGATGACCGAAAGGAAGATCAGGTTGGCCGTGAAGACGATCTGGCCGAGCAGCGGGTCGTGCGGGAAGTTGTAGCCGCGCAGGTTGAGCGGCAGGTGCCACAGCGACCAGATGACGCCCACGGCCACGGCGGCCGCGCCGGGCCTGCCCGCGCACAGGCGGCGCTGCAGCCAGCCGCGCCAGCCGAACTCCTCGCCGAAGAGGATCAGGGCGCTTGGCACGGCCATGAGCATGGCGTTGACCAGCACGCCCGATCCGGCCAGGTCGCGCAGATGTCCGGCGTCCGGGCGCGCGTCGGCCAGGGCGGCCAGGCCCGAGCCGAGCGACCAGTCCACGTGCGCGAGCGACAGGACCTGCGCGAGGAGCAGGATCACGGCCCCGGCCGCGAGCGGCCACAGCCAGGCGAAGAGATACCACGGCAGCGCGGCCTTAAGGCGCGGGGCAAGGCCCGCGTCGGCGAAGCCCTGGCGCGTGGCGAGCCGCGCGGCCGTAGCGCCCAGGGCCGGGCCGAAGGAGGCCAGCAGATAGAGCGCGGCCATGTCCGTGGAGCCGGGGGCGTGCCCCGCGCGCGAAAGCAGCTCCCAGACCAGCCAGGAAAAGCCGAACGCGACGGCCAGGAAAACCGCGACGCCCCGGATCACGCCTGTCCCTCGGCCGCCTTCTCCAGGGCCGCGAGTCCGGCCTGGATATCCTGCACGTGCCGCTTGTACTCCTCCACCAGCCGCGCGTTCTCGGCCCTGCGCTCGGCCAGGAGCTTCTCCAGCGCCTCGGGGTCGGACGTGCCGTACTCCGCCTGCGCCCTGGCCTCCAGTTCGGCAAGCTGGCGCGTCAGGTTCTCCAGGTTCTGCTCGTTGCGCACGCGCTCCTCGCGCAGCCGCTCGTACTCCTTCCTGAGCGCGTCGAGTTCGCGCTCCAGGGCCTTGTCGTCGGGTCCATGCTCATGTTTCGCGGCCATTGCCGGTGACCTCCTCGTACAGTTCCCAGACGAGCTTCGCCTCGGGCAGCTCCGGGTTCAGGTTGGCGGACAGAAATTCGCGCAGCCCCGCGCCTTCGGCCGTGCGCCTCCAGGCCAGCCGCTCCAGCCCGGCCAGGAAAGCCGAGGGCTCCCTGGCCCCGCCCGGCGCTTCCTCGGGCAGCGGCTGGTCGGGAAAGACCCGCTCGAAGGGCAGGTGCGGCACGGGCACGTGCGTCAGGTCCTCGCAGCCGGGCCGCCAGATGGAGGCGGCCGGGACGCGCTCGCGCGTGCGGCGGCTGAAGGTCAGGCGCGTGACGTTGCCGGGGTTGGCCCAGCGCGTGCCGCCACGGACAAGCGTGGGCTGCGGCCGGTGGATGTGGCCGTTGACGACCCAATCCACGCCCTCGATCTCGCGCGGCGCGACCTGACGGTCGGGAAAATCCGGGAACCCGATGTTGTGGTGGCAAAGCCAGACCACTTCCTCGTCCTCGGACTTCTCGAAGACGCGCGGCAGGGGAAAGCCGTCGGGCGAGGCGCAGATAAGGGCCGCGCCGCCCGGCGTCTGAAGCCGGAAGACCGGCCCGGCCTCGTCGATGAGGCGCACCACCCCGGCCGCCCGCAGCACGGCCACGGAGCAGTCGTCCGTGAGCCGCGTCTGGTACTTGTCGTGGTTGCCCACGAGGGTGAAGGGCCGGTGCGGCCCGAAAAGCCCGATCAGGGCCACAAGCAGGGAGTTCGGGTTGTCGCGCGGCCAGTGGAACAGGTCGCCCAAAATCACGGGCACGAGGTTGTCGCGCGCGGCCCTCTCCAGGCAGAAGGCGAGTTTCGCCAACACCTGCTCCATGAAGCCGTCCAGACGCTGGCCCGGCGGGGTCGCGGCCACGTGCGGATCGGGGATCAGGAGCAGCCCCTCGGCCTCGATGGTCTTCGTCACGCGCCCTCCTCCTCGCCCAGGAAGGCGGCCGGGTCGAAGGTCTGGCCGCAGGTGGGGCAGCGGTCCGCGCGGGCCAGCGCCTCGCGCACGCGCTTGGCCGTGGCGTGCAGGGCGGCCTTGGTCCCGTCCAGGGCGTTTCGCGCGGCCGAAACTTCGGCGCGACGGCGCGAGACGTCGCCAAGAAGCGTGCGCAGCCGCGCGGCCCCCTCCATGGCCGAGGCCAGATCGGGCGGCTGAGCGAGCCCCGCAAGGCCCGCGACGCGCGCCGAAAGCCTCTCCCGCCCGCCTGTGACGGCGCGCAGAGCCTGGATTGTCTGCGCAAGTCCGGCGGTCTCGCCTGGTGTTGGCGGCGGGGAAAGGGGCGAGAGCGCGGCCTGCCTGGCCCTGCTCTCCCCTTGCCGCGCCCTGAGCCGCGCAATACCCGACGCGGCGTTCGCGAGCGTGGCGGCGTCGGCCAGCGCGGGCGGGCCGAAGAGCCCGGCCAGGGCCTTTTGCCGCGCCGTGGCCGCGCAAAGGCGCTCGCCCGCGCCATGGTGCGCGGCCAGCCATTCAGCCAGGGGCCGTACGGGCGAAAGCGCGGGAGGCTCGATCACGCGCGAAAGTTTTTCGGTGCGCCGCGAAGCCGCGTCGCGCCTGGCCGCAAGGCCCTGCAGCGCCTGGATAGAGCGCTCAAGCAACGGCTCGGCCGCAAGGCGCTCGCGCGCCTCGTCGTGCAGCCGCTCCACCCGCTCCACGCCCAAAACCGCCTCGGGCAGCGCGGCCAGGGCCAAGAGCCCCTGGTCCTGGGCCGCGATGCGCGCGCAAAGATCGCGCTCGGCGCGCCGGGCCTGCTTGCCGCGCTCGGCCAGGGCCTTTTGCATGGCCAGCAGGTGGGCCGCCTCGGAGGAGGCGGCGAAGAACGCGGCCATGACCGAGGGCGGCTTGTTGAGCAGGAAGATCGGCTCGCGCTGGTTGCCCAGGTGCACGTCCACCCCGCCGTCCAGGCTCTCCACCTCCACGGGTGAAAGCCTGAGAATCCCCGCCACCTCGGGCGGCACGTTGCCCTTGCCGAGCTTGGCGAAGACCTCGGGCTCGGCCGCGCCCGGCCGCAGGACCTCATAGATGGCGTGCTTGGGCCGCCGCACCCAGGTCACGGCCGTGCCGTCGTCGAGCAGCGCCGTGACGCGCGCCTCCTTGGCCCCGTGGCGGATGAAGTGCTTGGGCGTAGGGTTCGTGACCAGGCAGCGCAGCGCCTCGACCACGGCGGATTTGCCCGCGTTGTTGGGGCCGGTGAGCACGGTCAGGCCGGGCCCGAACTCGATTTCGGTGCGGCCGTGGGCCATGAAGTTTTCGAGAACCAGGCGGGAGAGCATCAGTAGCGCGGCCTGCCCTTGGATTCGGCGTGGAAGGCAGCCACGCCGATCTCGGCCATGCGCCGGTTCATGTCGATCCAGCGCGAGCGCAACGGCTCTTCGAGCCCGGATTCGGCGCACGGAAAATCCGGGCACTCGAAACAGAAGTCCACCTTCCTGCTCCTGGCGCACCCACCCACGCGGCAGCCGCCGTGCAGGCACTGGCCGGTGCGGCAGCCCGTGCAGCGGCCCTGGGCGAACCAGGCGGCCATCTCCCGGAACTGGCCGTAGTTGGCGAAGACCGGATCGAAAGCCGCGAAGCGCGGCGCATGGCGCTCGAAGTTGGTCAGCGCCTCCAAAAGCGCGGCCGCGTGCGTCCTGACCGGTCCCTCGTGAAAGGACAGGCAGCGGGCGCACGACAGGCCGCAGGGGGCCAGATCGCGTCTGGCCTCGCTCATCTCGTCCATGGTTCCTCCAATGCGGTCAGAGCCTCCAAGGTCTTCAGCGCGGGCGTGAGTTCGGGCAGCGTCGCGGCCAGCCGCGTCGCCTTGGCCGCGAGGTCGTCTTCCTGGCGCCTAAGGTCCGCCGCGATCAAGCGCGCCACCTCGGCGGCCGGGTGCAGGGCCTGAAGCTTCAGGCGGTTGCCCGCCGCGTTGGCCGCGGCGGCCCGCTCCACGCGCGAGGCCGCGCCCGAGGACTTCAGGTGACGCACGGCCAGATGCCCCTGGCAGACCGCGAAACCGCCCTGAATCCCGCGCCGCACGTCGCGTTCCAGGTCGTCGTACTGCGAGGGCGAGAGGCGGATGTCGAAGCCGCCGCCCGCGCGCAATTCCGCGGCCCGGAAGAGGTGGCAGCAGCCCGTGACCGTGGTGCACGGCGCGAGCATGTCGAGACGGCCCCGGTCCGGCTCGCGCGCCTGCGGATTGTCCACGCGAAAGCCCTCCTCGTCCAGCAGCAGATGCTGCCCCGCGTGCTGGACGATCTGCGGCGCGGCCGCGTCCACCACCTTGGCCCCCCAGACGAAGGCCTCGGGATGGGTGGCCACGGCCGCGCCCAAAAGGCCGAAGGCGTCGGGCGGCAGGAGCGCGTCGTCGTCCAGGAAACAGACGAAATCGCGCGCCATGACCTGGGGCAGCGCCGAAAGCCAGTTGCGCGCCCCGGCCGCGCCCACGTTCACGGGCAGCCGCACGGACGCGAAACGCTCGCCCATGCGATCGGCAAAGGCCCGCGCCACCTCGGGCGTTTCGTCCGTGGAGCCGTTGTCCAGAAGGACCACCAGAACGTCGCCAGCCCCGTGCACGCCAGACCCATGCGCGCCAGACCCATGCGCGCCAGACACGGCGGGCAACAGCGCCTCGAGCGTCCCGGCCAGCGGCTCGGCCTTGTTCCAGGAATACAGGCACACGGCCAGCGAGCCGGGCAAGGCGGCCCGCGCGCGGTCCACGTCCAGGGCCAGGTCGTGCAGTGTGCGCCAAAGCCCAGCGTCCCACGGACGCTGGCCGAGCACGGCCGCAAAAAGGCGCACGGCCTCCTCGCGCCTGCCCAGGCGGCGCAGGGACTCGGCCGCGAGCAGGCGCGGCCGCTGCCAGCCCGCCATCTCGCCCTCTTGGAGGAACGCGGCCAGGGCCGACAGCGCGGCCTCGTGATCGCCGCTGCCAAAGGCGCACTCCGCGCGCACAAAATCCCGCACGGGTCCGGCTGCCGCATGCGTCGCCACATGCGCGGCGAGCCAGCCCTCGCGGGCCGCGAACCGGCCGAAATGCCAGGCTTGGTGCAGCCAGAAGGGCGCGGCGTTGCGCGCCAGACGCCCCTCCAGGAAATCGAGCAGCTTTTCGCCCTCGCGCCGCTCCACGAGACGCTGGAAATACCCCACGCCCTGCACGTCGGGGTCCGCATCCTGCACGGCGGTCAGGAGGGCGCGCGCGTGGGCCGCGCGACGCCCCTTCGCGTTCGGCCGCAACGACCGCTGCCGCCGCCTCGCCGGAAAACGGCGCGCTCTCCAGGGCGTCGAGGCGCAGGGCGCGGGCGAGCCCAGGCAGCCCCTGGGCGCTGGCGAGGTCGGCCGCGCGCAGCAGGTCGCGCTCGCCAGCAGCCCCGAAAAGGAGCATGGCGCGCGCGTCGCGCAGCGGATGGTCGATGGGATGGCGCATGTTCATGTCCGTGTGCCCGTCTTTGCAGCCAGTGTGTCCAAGGCGCGGCAAAAGATCAATCCACACCCGCTCGCCCGCCCGGCCCGCGCCCGCTGGCCAGCCAGGGGCACATGGCCAGGGCCTGCGCAGAAAGCGCGCCGGACGCATCGTGCAGCACGAGCGGGGCTTCTACCGCAAGGCCGGGCCGACCGCCCTTTCGCGCCTCCAAAAGCGCGAAGCGGGCCGGGGCGTCGACCTTGGGGTGGACGCACACCAGGCGCTTGGCCGCGAGGCCGTGGGCCGCAAAGGCGGCGAGCATGTCGGCCAGACGCCCGGCCGCCACGATGAAGGCGGCCCGGCCGCGCTCAGGCAGTACAAAGGACGCGGCGGCCGCGAAGTCGGCAAGCAAGGCCCCGGTCTCGGCCCGTGCCCGCTCGCGGGCCGCGTGCGGACTCATTCGGCCGCGCCCCGGCCTGAACCAGGGCGGATTGCAGACCACCTGGCCGCAGCTTTCGGCGGGCACGAGCTCACGGATGGTCCGCACGTCGCCGGGCACCGCCCGCCAGCGCTCCGAAAGCCCCAGGCGGCGGGCGTTCTCGCGCGCGCAAACCAGGGCCTCCTCCTCGATCTCCAGGGCGTGCACGACAAGCTTTTCCCCGCGCAACGCAAGCCCGAGCCCCACGGCCCCGCTGCCCGCGCCCAGATCGAGCACCGGGCCGCGCCCTGGATGGGCGAAAGCGGCCAGAAGCAGGGCGTCGGCGCCGAAGCGGTGCCCATGCGCGGGCTGCGCCAAGCCGCGCGGAAAGCGCTCGCGCGCGGTCTGGCTCATGCGGCCTTGTTGCGCGTGAAGCGCCGGGCGAGCATGGAGGTGAAGAGCCTGGCCTCGGGCACGCGCAAGGCCCAGGCAGCCGCCACATAGAGCGCGCCGAAGACCGGAATGGAGCCGATGGCCACGGCCTTGCCCAGGGGGATCACGGCCAGACAGCCAAGCCCCACGCCCGCCGAAAGCAGTCCGGAGATGAGGGCCGTGCGGCCGATGCGCGGGACGCGGCCGACCTCGCGGCGCATGATCGCGGCCAGGATGGCCACGTTCACGAACCCCGCGACGCTCACGGCCACGGCCAGCCCCACGTGCGCATAGTGCTGCATGAGCGCGTAGCCCAAGGTGACGTTGGTGAGGACGCTGACAAAGGCCACGATCACGGGGGTGCGCGTGTTCTCGCGCGCGTAGAAGGCCGAGACGTAGGGCCTGACCAGGGCCACGGCGGGCAGGCCCACGCCGTAGGCGGCCAGGGCGGCCATGGTGGCCGTGGCGTCCGTCTGGGTAAAGGCCCCGCGCATGAAAAGCAGTTCCACGATGGGGCCGCTCAGGGCGATGAGCCCCACGGCCGAGGGCAGGCTGATGAAGGTGATGAGCCCAAGCGAGGATTCGAGCGTCTCGGCGAACTCCTCCTTGCTGTCCGAGGCGGCGAGTTTGGCCAGGCTCGGCAGCGCGGCCGTGGCCACGGCCACCCCGAAGACGCCCAGGGGAAACTGCACCAGCCGGTCCGCGTAGTAGAGGTAGGAGACGCTGCCCGTGGGCAGAAGCGAGGCAAGGAGAGTGGAGAGCAGGATGTTGATCTGATAGACGGCCGCGCCGATGACCGTGGGCAGCATGAGCTTGCCCACGCGAAAGACGCCGGGGTGCCGCCACGACCATTCGCCGCGCCAGGAAAAGCCGCGCCGCCACAGGGCGGGCTGCTGCATGGCCCATTGCGTGAGGCCCGCCACGAGCACGCCGAAGGCCATGGCCGTGGCCACGTCGCCAAGGGCGTAGTGCCCCACGAGCGCGGCCGCGATGAGGCAGACGTTGAGCGCGCAGGGGCCAAGCGCAGGCATGAGGAAATGGCCCATTGAGTTGAGGATGCCCATGCACAGCGCCATGGCCGAGACGAAGAGGATGTAGGGGAAGCAGATGCGCACCAGGTGCACGGTCAGCGCAAACTGCTCGGGATTGTCGCGAAAGCCCGGCGCGATGAGGCCCGTGAGAGGCGCGGCGAAAATGACCGCCAGGATGCAGACGCCGCCCACGACCACCAGCAGCCACATCTGGATGGAGCGGGCCAGGGCGTGGGCCGCGGCCTCGCCCTGCTCCTCGCGGATGCGCGAGTACACGGGGATGAAGGCCATGGTCAGGGAGCCTTCGGCGAACAGCGAGCGCAGGAGATTTGGCAGGCGGAAGGCGACGAAGAAGGCGTCGGCCACAAGCCCCGCGCCCAGGGCGAAGGCCGTGACGAGATCGCGCACGAAGCCGAGGATGCGCGAGGCCAGCGTGGCCAGGCCGACCACGGCGGCGTTCCTGGCGATGGCGCGGGAGTGGGTGGTCACGGGGGCGGGGCTCTCCTTGGGCCGCGACATTGCCACAGCGCGCCGCGTGCGGCAAGACGCACCCCCAAAGCCCTGGCCGGTGCAGCTTCGCGCGCGGCCCGTCAGGCCACCTGCACCAGGCCGTCCTCGTACACCTCGACGATGTATGGCGTGCGGCAGACTTGGCAGTAAAAAGCCTTGCGCCGTTCGTCGTCCTCAAGGCGCACGTCACGCTTCTCGGCGCATCCGGGACAGCGCACGCGCAGGCATCCGCCGCTCTTTTGCAGGCTTCGCAGACTGTAGAGCATGATGGCCTCCGGGTTTGCTCCGAAAGAAAAAAGCTTTCGATCGTGGCACATGCTTACGCCCGGAGGACGTTGGTGTTCCATCGCCTGGGCGATACTTCGCGGCCTCGCGCCTCGATTGCTGGAATTGGCCCGACCCGCGCGCCCCAGGAAATCGCGGGGCCAGGAACGCGCGAAAGCCCAGGACGAGCGCACGGTCAGCGCGCTCGGGCCTGGGCTTCTTGCACCGACTCGGCGGCGGAGAATCTTTGCGGGAGTTATTTTTCGGCCTTCTCCAAAAGCTTCAGCGGGTCGAGAATGGTGATCTTCTTGCGGCCCACGCGCACCAAACCCTCTTCCTGGAATCGCTTGAGGAATTCGCTCACGGTCTGCTGGCACGATCCCGTCATGGCAGCCATCTGTTCCTGGGTCAGGGCCACGGGCAAGATCACGGGCCTGCGCCAGGAATCCTCGGCGGAAAGTTCGTCGTGGGCGATGTAGACCAGGAGCTTGGCAAGCCGAGTTCCCACATCGCAGGACATGAGATTGCCGAGTTGCTCGCCCAGGTAGCGCAAACGGCGGCCCAGGATGCGGATGACCTTTCGCGTGGCGCGGAAGTTCTCGGCCAGGAACTTCTCGAATTCGCGCTTGTCGATCTCGTGCAGCACGCACGGGGACAGCGCCTGGGCGTTGGCCTTGCGCGTCTCGGACTCCATGACCTCGGCCAAGCCGAACATCTCCCCGCCATGGCGCAGAAAGAAAATAGGCTCCTTGCCCGAGGCGGCGATGCGGAAAATCTTGATGAGTCCGTGCTCCAGATAGAAGCACGACTCCCCCGCATCGTCCTCGAAAAAGATCATGTCACCCTTGGCCAGTTCCCGCCGCCGCGAAAGGCGCAGGAAAGCCTCCCGTTCGGCTGCAAGGTCCGCGAAAAAATCGTCCTCGCCCAGATGCCAGTCGTGCGTGGCCACCGGGTCGCTCCTTGTGATCGAATACATATAATCTACCCCAGATGTCTGACAAAGGCAAAGCGACGCCCCAGGCCGTCGTGACGGCCCAGAGCGTCGCGCCCCTCGCGTTCACTTCATGCTCGCGCGGCCTTGCGGCCGCGTCTTCGTTTCTTTCGCCCGCCGCGCGCGCCTGGCCACGCCCAGCACGACCCCGGACTGACCGAATTCACGCAAGCGCTTCAATCCATGGGCAGCAACCCGTGGCGTCTGTAAATGTCGTGCGCCGTTGCCGACGACAGAAAGGAAAGAAGCCTCGCGCCCCACTTTCCGCCGTCCCCCACGAGCCCCGCGTGGGTTAGGGAGACGACGTTGCCCGACGCCGGGTCGGGCCGCTCCACGCTTCCGCCGAGGGGAACCGCGTCGAAGACGTCCGGGAAGATGCGCAGGTAGCGCAGGGCGAGATGATAAAAGACCATGGCCGCGTCGGCCTTCCCGTCGGCCACCGCCTGGGGCGCTTCGCGATGATGGATGCTTTCGCCGAAAAGAACCTCGCCGCGCGCGATCTTGTCGTCGGGAAAACCGCTTGCTGCCAGGGCCTCCGGGGCCATGGCCCGAAGGGTCGCGTGATAGGCCGCAAAGCTGGCCTTCTCCGTCTTTGGGTTGGAGAGGAAGAGGCGGACGTCCTCGCGCGCGAGGTCCGCGATCCCGACGATACCCTTGGGGTTGCCCTTTTGCGTCAAAATGACGCTGCCCTGGTTGCGAACGAACGGGATATGACCGCGCATGAACCCGTCCGCCACGAGACCGTCCAGGATCTCAGGCGGCGAGATGAAGACATGGGGCGTGGCGCTTATGGTCAGGTTGCCGAGGTGCAGTCCGCCGCTTCGGAGCATGGCGGCCACCACGCCCGGCGGCGTGGTGGCGTAGAAGACGGGCAGGTCGCCGTTATCGCGCGCGAACCAGTCCAGGCACTGCAAAAGCGCCATGTGATGGTTGCCGTCGGAAAAGACCGCGAGCCGGGCCCGCGCGGGGTCGCCGTGGAAGTCCAGACAGATGTTCGATTCCGGCTGCAGCCAACGCACCCCGTCGCCCGACCGGCCCGCCCGCTCCTCGGGCCAGTCGAGACGAAATCCTCGGCGGAGGGTCGGGTCTGCGCTCGGCGTCATCCCACGGCCGCCTTCTTCTTGAAGGAACCCCACGTCGTCTTGAAGACGATGTAGAACGTGAGGGCCATCAGGATCATGGCCACCGGCCTGGAGAAGAACATGTACGGATTGAACTGCGAGGAGATGACCACCTGTTGCAGCGCGGTCTCCCAGATCGGGGCCAGGATGAAGCCGATTATGAACGAGATGAACGAGAAGTCGAACTTGCGCATGAAGTAGGCCAGGAAGGCGAAGAAAAGCATCAGCTTGACGTCGAAGGTCGAGTACGCGGCCAGATAGGAACCCATGATGCAGGTGAAGATGATGACCGGGTACAGGATGGAGGCCGGTGTCTGCACGACCCGGCACGACGCCCTGAGGCCGACGCGGCCCACGCCGAGCAGGAAGATGTTGGCGATGATGAGGCTGCCGAAGATGGAATAGATGAACTGGGCGTTCTGCTCGAACATGAGCGGGCCGGGAATCATGCCGTGGATGACGAACGCACCGATGAGCAGGGCCGCGGCCACGTTGCCGGGGATGCCCAGGGTGAACAGCGGGATGAGACTCGACGCCACGACCGCGCTGTTGGCCGACTCCGCGGCCGCGATGCCGTCGAGCTTGCCGGTGCCGAACTCCTCGGGGTTCTTGGAGCGCTTCTTCGCCTGGTCATAGGCGAAGAACGAGGCCACGGGAGCGCCCAGACCGGGCAACGCGCCCACGGCCGTGCCGTAGCACGACGACATCAGGATCGTCTTCAGACTCTTGCGGTATTCGGCCCAGGAGATGAAGCGATCCTCAGGCTTGTCGGAGAAGGCCAGGGTGCACTCATGGCCACCGATTTTGATGAAGCGCTCCATCTGGATGATGATTTCGGAGAAGGCCAGCATGCCGATGCCCACGGGAATCAGCGAGATGCCGCGTTCGAGTTGGTACAGACCGAAGGTCAACCTGGGCAGGGCGGACACGGGCTCCATGCCCACGGTGCCGACGAGGATGCCCAACGCGGCGGCGATGAGCCCGCGCGTGAGGGATTTGGTGCCCAGGCCCGCGATGATGGTCATGGCCAGGCAGATCAGGGCGAAGATTTCCGGCGGCCCCATGTACAGGGCCACGGCCGCGAGGGGAGCCGCCACGAGGATGAGCACCAGCGTCGCGAAGGCGTCGCCCGAGACCGACGAATACAGGGCCATGCGCAGGGCTTTTTCGCCTTTGCCTTGTCGCGCCAGCGGGTTGCCGTCCCATGAAGTCGCCGCCGCCTCCGGCGTGCCCGGCGTGTTCAGCAGGATGCCGGAGATGGCCCCGCCGTAGAACGCGCCCTTGTTCAGGCCGACGAGGAAGCCGATGGCCGCCACCGGCGACATGTAATAGGAAAGCGGGATGCACAAGGCGATGGCCATGGGGCCGTTGACGCCGGGAATGGCCCCGGCCAGCACGCCGAATGCGACCCCGATGAAGACGAAAAGCAGGTTCACGGGCTGTATGGCGTCCAGGGCCCCTGCGATGATGAACTCGATCATATGCGCTCCGGTCGGAAACGTTCGGGTTTTACGGCAGGGGCACACCAAGCCCGTAGACCATCAACACGTACATGACGCCCACGGGGATGGTCGCCACGAGCAACCCCGTCAGCGGCTTGGGCCGCAGGCCGATATACTGGATCGCCAGCAGAAACAGGATTCCGGCCGGAACGTAACCAAGCCAATGCATGGCGGGCATGACAAGAAGACAGGGGATCATAAACCTGGCGAGATGCACCAAGTGCACCTTTTTCGCCTGGTAGCCGTTTTCCTGGGGCTCTTCCGTCGGCTTTTCCGGTTCGAGGAGGTTCTTCTTCTTGAGCACGAGATAGGCGAGAAAATTTTGTGCCAGCGCCAGGAGCGAAAGCACCAGAATGATGCTTACGGCGACGTTGGGCAAAAGCGCCGCGGAAACGCCGTACCCCGGATACTCGGGGGTGTACGCCGGGATGATCCACGTCAGGAAGGCCACGCTTCCCAGTGCGATCCCACCGTAAATCAGGTTGTCTCTTGTTCTGCTTGTCATCCCCATCTCCATTGAATCCCGTCATTTGCCATGCGAAAACATATCAAAAGGCCGTATTGATATGTCAAATTTATGAAAAAACATTTTTTCAATTTGCGCATACACACAACAACCTGCATTGAACGAACGGGACACTGCATGTCAAAATCATTCTTTCAACATTGTCAATGTCGTATCAATTCATTCACGAACAATCGCTTGCGTATTATTTGCAGTCTGCCGGGCACACCATTCCAAGCGCACCCGGCAGACCGCAATCCTCGTCGGACGTTCGCCTTTCGCGATCCCCGACGTCCCCCTCGCGGATGGACTACTGCTTCTTCGCTTCCGCCGCCTGCTTGCCGAAGCGGTCGTTGGCTTCCTTCATATAAGACAGGGCGGCCTCGCGGCCGAAGGTCACGGGTGCCATGATCAGTTCGTCGGTGATGAAGGTGCGGAACTTCTCGTTCGCGGCGACCTTGTCGATGGCCTGGTTCAGACGATCGAGAACCGGCGCGGGCAGCCCCTTGGGCGCGACCAGCACCACGAACATTTCGACGGACTCGTCCCAGCCCTGTTCGCGCAGGGTGGGCACGTCCTGAAGCTGGGTGAGGCGCTGCGGGGTGGTGGCGGCCAGGAGCTTCAGTCGGTTGGCCTTGACGTACTCGAACAGGATCGCGCCCAGATGCCCAAGGTCCACGTGGCCGCCCATGACGGCGGAGATGATGGACGGGCCGCCGGTGCTCGGCATGAGGGACAGGCTGACGCCTTCCTTGGCGGCGATGCGCTGCATCACGTCGCGGTCGTCGGAGCCCTGAAACATGTAGGTCAGACCGCGCTTTTCATTGCGCGCCCACTCGAAGGCTTCCTTCAAGTTGGTCCAGGGACGGTTGGGCGCGCAGACGATGCCGCTCTGGTTCAGGCCGAGCATGGAGAGATACTCGAAGTCGTCGAACGTGTAGCGGGTCTGGACGTAGTGGGGCGAGTAGGTGAAGGCCGCCGTGGCCGAAACGGCCAGGGTATAGCCGTCGGGGTCGGAAGCCTTGAGCTCCGCGGCCATCACGCTGCCGTGGGAGCCGCCGGGCATGTTGGTCACCAGGACGGGCTTGCCCAGTTCGGCGCTCAGGGCGTCGGACAGGGCGCGGGTCAGAAGGTCGATCTGGGCTCCCGGCCCGGTCATGGTCAGCATCTTGATCGGGCGCTCGGGATAATTGGACGCCTGGACGGGCTGCGCAAGGCACATCCCGGCCAGGAAGACACAGAGAAACAGGGTTACGATGGCAGAACGCATACTCCCTCTCCTTCGGTTAGACATTGCGATTCACGATACCACGCCGACAGTTTCTTTTCTGGTCGTTTTCCGTAAAGGCGGCGCGCCGAGGCGGCTTCCACATGACCGATCATGCCGAATCGCCTCGCGCCGTCGCCTGTTCCCGGTTCTCTCTTCACCCCTTACATCTTGAAGGGGTTGGGGCCCTTCTCCTTGAGAAGGGCGATGCAATCGTCGATCGCGCGGACGTACGCATCGACGTCCCTGGGACCAAGCCCCGCGAAGACGACTCGCTCCACGTCCATGGACATCTTCTTCAACTTGTCCGTGAGATCGTCGTGGCGCTTGCGGATGAGCTGGTTGCCCTTCACGTAGTGGCAAGTCTCGTCCGGACAGGCACCGATGAAGACCGCGTCCACGCCCAAGGAGAGCGCGTCGGCGATCAGGGCGTTGTTCAAGGCTCCCGCGCAGGGCACCTTGAGAGCCACGACGTTTGCGGGCACGCGCCCCTGGGCCTGGGCCTCGCGGGCCGCGAGCCAAGCGTCGTTCTCGCACAGGAAGGCCAGAACGATGGGCTCGCTCTTGGGCAGGAAGGACGTGTTCTCGCCCACGACCTCGACCTGTCCCGCATACTGCTTGATGGTCCGGTGCTTCAGATCCACGGCGGTCTTGGGACAGATGCCCATACAGTTGCCGCACTGGCGGCACTTGGCCAGGTCAGGCACCGGGATGTTCTTTTCGTTGTACGTCAGGACGGCGAAGGGACACTCCTCCACGCAGCGCCCGCACTGATCGCATTTCTTGTCGTTGAAGGTCGGATAGGTGGGCTCCACCCGGATGCCCGCGCCAAGGAAGCCCAGGGCCTCCAGGGCCGCCTTGGCTCCGGATTCGATGGATTGCGCAACGTCCATGGGCTCGCGCGCGCAACCGCCCACGTAGATGCCGGGCCGCTGGGACTCGGCGGGGTAGCACTGCCTGTGGGTCTCGAAGAAACCGTGCTCGTTGGTCGGCAGGCCCAACACCTTGCCCGCCTCCGTCGTACCCTGCGAGGGGCACATGCCCCCGGCCAGCACGAGCAGGTCGAGTTCGGCGCGCACCTTGCGGCCCAGGGCCACGTCCAGGCTCTCGACGACGATCTTTCCGGAATCCGGATCGACGTCCACCTTGGCGGGGCGCTCGCGGATGAACACGGTCCCGGCCTCGCGCGCCTTGCGGTACATGCCTTCGTCGAAGCCCGGCGTGCGGATGTGCATGAAATAGACGTAGCAGGCGACCTCGGGATTGATGCGCTTGAGTTCCAGTATCTGCTTCATGGTCGCGGAGCAGCAGACCGAGGAACAGTACGGCAGATGCCGTTCGTCACGGCTGCCCGCGCACTGGATGAAGCCGACCGACGTAAGACCGGCGGCAAAGCTCTTGTCCAGGCGCGCGATGTGCGCGTCGTCCAGGGCAAGGACGCGCTCCATCTCCAGGTTGTCGATGACGCCCGGATGCCTGCCGTAGCCGTATTCCTCAAGCCGCTCCATGGGATAGAGGTCGAAGCCCGTGGTCACGAGCACCGCGCCCGCCTCCACGCTCTCGACCTTCTCCTCCTGCTCCAGACGCACGGCCTGGCGCGGGCAAATCTTTTCGCACTCGCGGCAATCGGGCGGACAGTGGCGGCGCTCCACCACGAACTGGATCGGATACGCCATGGGCAGGGCCGGGTGGATCGCCTTGCGCATGAAACGAGAGGGGCGCTCGACAGGCGTCGTCGCCTCGGCCGCGACCTGCTCCGAAATCTCGGACGGCGCTACGGTCTCCTCGGCCTCGATGGGCATCTGGACTGGCGAAAACGCCTCGACGGGCAGCTCGCACTCGACTGGTGCCACGGCATCGCCAAGCTCAATCGGACACACGGTCTGGCAGACGCCACAACCGTCGCAGCGCTCGTCCACGTAACGGGGAGCCTGGCGGATCGAGGCCTCGAAGCGGCCTGGGCCGCCGCCAAGCTTTTCGACCTTGGCCAGGGTGCGCAGGTCGAGCAGATCCGAGTCGGCGAGTCCGAAAAGGACGTGTTCGAGCCCGCACCTGGGATCGCACATGCGGGGATAGAACCGGGCCAGTTGGGCGACCTTGCCGCCCAGGCCCGAGTTCTTCTCCACCAATGTCACTGGCTTGCCCAGCCTGGTCAATGAAGCCGCCGCATGGATGCCGGAGACGCCTCCGCCGACGATCAAAACCCTCTCGTTGGCGGGCAGGGTTTCGGGCGCAAGCGGCTCAAGGCTCCTGGCCCTGGCCAGGACCATCTTGAGCATCACCGCCGCCTTCTTGTCCCGCACGGTCTGGTCCAGGGCCGTGTTGAGCAGCCCCTGATCCGTCGGATCGAACCATTCCACCATGTAGGGGTTGATCCCCGCATCGACCAGGGTCCGGGCGCAGGCCTTCTTCTGGGCGTCGGTGAATCCGCCCACGAAAAGGACCCGGTCGATTCCTTCCCCCGGAACCACCTCCCCGGCCAGGGCCGGGAAGGCGTCCAGGAAGGAGTCCCCGACAATGTCGGTCTTGGCCACGCCCTTGGCCTTGGCCGCGACCGACATGAGTTTCTCCATGTCCAGGGCGGCGCTCAGGCGCCCGCCCTGGTCATTGAAGAAAACGGCGATCTTCATTGGTTGAGCTGCCATTAGTCCTCAATCCGGTTTTTGAAGCGGTAACGGGTGACCTTTCCGTTGATGTCCTGACAGGTCCAGGTGATGCTGTTCGTTCCCATCATGGGAATCAGCTTCGCCCCGTGGTAGCCGATCTGGAAGGGGATGCGCGTCTCGATGGCGCCCACCGGACAGACCTTGGTGCAGGACATGCAATCCCAGCAGTGCCGCAAGGGGCGGCAGTAGGCCTTCTTGTCCTTGTTGAGCGTCATCAGGTTCCCCGGACAGACCTGTTCGCACAGGGGCTCGTCCAGAGCCTTGCAGCCGTCGCATTTTTGCCAATCTACCTTCGGCGGCATATTGATTAACCTCCTAATTATACGGGGAATCGGGATGAATGTCCCGACCTGTTCACCCCGGAATTCTAGTCAACGATCCGTTCGTAGGGCCTGGTGAAAACCTCGATCTCGCCGGTCTCCAAATTCTTGCGGGACTCGACGAAGCAATTGAAGTTTTCGTCGTCGCGCTCGGGGTAGTCCGTGCGGGTCTGCCAGCCAGCCCAACGGGTCTCCTTGCGGCCCTTGAGATGGTGACAGACGATCTCGGCCACCTCGATGCGCTCCATCACCTCGTGGGCGTGCATCAGGTCGTGCAGCGTGTTGACCTGGATGAACTCCACCTGCTGCTTGAGGATCTGGATGTGGCGAAGGGCGTAGTCGAGCTGCTCCTCGTTGACGCGGTAGAACTGCGAAGTGCCGCCCGCGTACTCGTCCATGAGGCGCTGCAGGCGCTCCTTGACTTCCTCGGGGGTCAGCCCGTCGAAGTCCTCGCCCTTGAACAAGGGGGAGAAAACGCGCGCCTTCTCGGCCTGCACCTGGGCGTCGTCGAGCTTCACATCGCCCTTCTCGGCGATGACCTTGAGCGCGCCGCGCGCGGCCAGCTTGCCCTCGGCGGCGCAGCCGCCCACGAACTTGTTGGGGTTGCCGCCGGCCGTCTCGCCCGCCGCGAAGAGGCCGGGAACGGTCGTCATGCGCTCGATATCCACCCAGAAGCCGCTGCCGGTGTGGCCGCCGACGATGTAGGGGTCGGAGCCGTAGACCTCGACGGGCTGCTTGGTGGGATCGATGCCGTTGGCCGCCAAGTAGAGCACGAAGGACGGGCGCTCGTTGAGGTAGTCCGTCAGCATGCTGTGACAGGTCTCCTCGTCCATGTGCGTGGTGTCGATGAAGGTCGGCCCGCGACCGGCGCGCCACTCCTCCATGGGAGCGTTGGCCCGGATGTAGCGGGGGGCCTTGTCGCCGCCCTGGTCCGCGTAGTGCGTGTTCAGGAAGTACTCGCCCTTGGCGTTCATCATCTTGGCCTGAAAACCCACGGAGACCGTGTCCACGGGACCACAGTAGTCCTTGGTGCGGGCGGCCACCCAGCGCTGTTCCATGGAGGTAAACTCGGCGCCCACGCGCAGGCCGATGGCGTAGCCGGTGCCCACGTTGAAGGGGCACATCCACGTCTGATGGTGCGAGGCCGTGACGTCCGAGGTGTAGGACTTGTACAGGCCGCACGCGCCGCCGGTGGAGACGATGGTGGCCTTGGCCTTGAAGACGTAGAATTTGCCGTCGCGAATGCCGAAGCCGGTCGCGCCCGCGCAGCGCTCGCCGTCCATGAGCAGCGAGGTGGCCGCGACCCTGTTGTAGACGATGGCGGCCTCCATGGCCTTCTCGGCCATGATGGGCTTCAGTTGCTCGCCGTGGATCGAGATGTCCCACGCGCCGCGATACTGGGGCTTGCCGTCGTCCTCGCGCAGGATGGGCAGGCCCCACTCGCCGAGTTCCTCGACGCACTGGTTGAGTTCCTGGGCGTTGGACAACGCCAGATCCTCACGCAGGGGGCCTCCGCCAACCTGGGAGCGCGACCAGCGCACGAGATCCTCGGGAGTCTTGCCGTCCCACGTCGGGATGTAGGTGTTGATGGCGTCCATGCCCGCCGCGCAGGCGCCGGAACGCTTGATGTTGGCCTTTTCCATGATCACGATCTTGATGTCGGGATTGAGCTTCCTGGCCTCGTAGGCGGAGAAGCAGCCGGCGTTGCCGCCGCCGATAATCAGAAGATCGCACTCCACGGTTTCGGTTACGACCTCATTCAAGTCTTTGGGAATCGCCTCGGCCATGACCAACCTCCTGGGTTTGCCGTTTGATTGCTTTCGCTCAAGGGGGGTTACGCAGCCTGACTCACCCTCATCTCCGGTCAGGCGCGGCATGAAAGAACCGTCTCCCCCGCACGCGCCGCCGTGAATGTCTCTTGCGGCGCGACCTAGCGCTGGATTTCCTGAGCGAGGGTGACACTGGTATATTTTCCCCCAACTTTTCGTACTATCGCGGTGGCGATAAACAGCGAAATTTTTTTCACCTAAGACATGGGCAACGATGAAACCGCTCCGCCCCGACGCGGAAAGCCGTTCAACGGCCAGGGACGAAACGCCCCAGGCCCCATGAACGGAAAACCGTCGGACGGAGCCGACCCGGAGAATGCCCATGTTCTTTAGCGTCACACTCTACGTTTCCCTGGCGATCTTCGCCCTAGGCGTGCTGTTCAAGGCGAGCGGCTGGTTCCGGCAGGGGCTGACCGAGGCCGACCGGGCCATCGGGCCTGGGCCGCGTATCGCGGGCGTTATGCGCGCCGCGGGCGGCTCGCTCTCACCCGCCGGGATCGTCGCCGTCCTTAAGGCCCTGGTCCTCGACGCCCTGCTGCTGCGGCGCTCCTTCATCCGGGACCGCTACCGCTGGGCCATGCACATGCTCATTTTCTGGGGTTTCATGTTCCTCGTGGTCGTGCACGCCATGGAAAGCGTGGTCAGCCAGGCGCTCTTCCCCGGCTACATGTCCACGCTCAATCCCTATCTCTATCTGCGTGAGATCGCCGGAATCATGGTCCTCGCGGGCGTGGGCATGGCCATGTACCGCCGCTTCGTGATGCCAAAACCCCGGTTGAAGACCCGGTCCATGGACACGGCCACCATCGCGCTCGTGGCGCTCATCCTCGTCTCAGGCTTTTTGCTCAAGGGCGCGAAGATCGCCTCGCAGTCAGAGTTCACGCGCATGGTCGAGGACTACTCGATCCTGACCGACGAAAAGGAAATCGAGAGCCTGGAAAGCCTGTGGGTGCTCGAATACGGCCTGATCTCGCCCAGGCTGAAAAAGCCCTTCGACGCGGCGGTGATCGAGGAAGGGCGCGAGCTGAACGACATGTTCTGCGTCTCGTGCCACAGTCCGAGCCAGTCGGCCTTCGTCAGTTACGCCACGTCCTGGTTGACCTATCCCGTCACCGCGAATTCCGACGGCAAGGCCCTGGTCTCCTTCCTGTGGTACATCCACATCCTGGCCACCTTCGCGGGTCTGGCCTGGCTGCCTTTCGGCAAGATGTTCCACGCCCTGACAAGCCCCGTGAGCCTCGTCGCGGCCTCGGTTTCCGGGCGCGGCTCGTCCCCGGCCGCCACAGCCGCGCGCAGGGTCATGGAGTTGGACGCCTGCACACGCTGCGGCGCGTGCAGCGAGCGCTGCTCCGTGGGCATCGCCGACGACGCACTGCACAACAGCCTGATCCTGCCCTCGGAAAAGCTTTCGGCCTTGCGCGCCGTGGCCGCCGGACAAGACCTCGCGCCCGAAAGACGAAAGGCCCTGCTGGAGGGCTTGGTGGTCTGCACCAACTGTCACCGCTGCACGGATGTTTGCCCCGTGGGCATCGACCTGCAGGACATCTGGACGGCCACGCGCGAAGATCTGCTGCGCCTGGGACCGGCCGAGCCCTACGTGCTCTCGCAACTGCGCCTGCACGACCTGTTGCGCGCCCGCGACGGTGGAGCCGACGCCGCGAATGCGCCGGGCGACGCCGCCCGAGCCCTCGTGCTCGAACATTTCGCCGAGGCGGCCACGGCCGAGGTCGTGCTCGCCCGGCCCGAAGCGGCGAAGAGGTTCTTCCCCGACCAGGCGGGCTTCAACGCCTGCTTCAGTTGCCGGACGTGCACCTCGTCGTGCCCGATCATGGACTGTTTCGAGAACCCCCGGCAGGAACTGGGAATTTTGCCCCACCAGATCATCCACGCCACGATCCTGGGCGTGCCCGAGATCGCGGCCTCGTCCCGTATGCTCTGGGCCTGCGTGGGCTGCTACCAGTGCCAGGAACAATGCCCGCAGGGCGTGCCCGTGGCCGACGTGCTCTATGCGCACAAGCACGCAGCCCTCGCCCGCCTCAAGACCGGAGAAAACGCATGAACACCCGATACGCCCTTTTCCGCTGCTGCGTCACGGCCCTGAACCTTCCCGAATACGAGCTGGCCACGGACGCGGTCATGTCCGGTCTTGGCCTTTCGACCGTGCAGATCACGGAGTTCGGCTGCTGCGGCTACCCGCTGCGCAACGTGGACCAGGACGCCTGGCTCCTGGCCTCGGGCCGCAATCTGGCCCTGGCCGAGGCTCACGACGCGGCCATCGTCACCGTGTGCAACTGCTGCTACGGCACGCTCAAGCACTGTGCCTGGATGCTCTCGCGCGACGCCGCGCTGGCCGAGAGAATCAACGATTCACTGCGCAAGGAGGGCCTCAGGTTCTCGGGCACGGCCAAGGTTCGGCACTTCTTCGAGATGCTGGAGCAGGACGTGGGGCTGGATGCCCTGCGCAGGGCCGTGCAAAAGCCCGCCAAGGGCCTGAATCTGGCGCTGCATTATGGCTGCCGCATCCTCAGGCCGAGCAACGTCCTGGGTCTGGACAATCCCTTCCAGCCCACCGTGCTCGACCGGCTCGTGCAGGCCGTGGACGCCCGCTCCGCCGACTGGGGGCGCAAGGCCGACTGTTGCGGCGCGCCGATCATGGCCACGGACAAAGACACTTCGGCGGTCATCGCCAAAAGCAAGCTCGACGACGCCCGCAAAGCTGGAGCGGACGCTCTGTGCGTGGTCTGCCCTTTCTGCCAGATACGCCTGGGCCAAGCCGGGGAGGACGGGCAGGGGCTGCCGGTCGTCTCCTACCCGCAGCTTCTGGCACGCAGCCTGGGCTTCGACCTGCGCGGCGACGCGGAAAAACTGATTCCCTGAAGCGATGGCCCAAGCGGGGCTATCGCGACACAGGGGCATCGCCCTGGCCGGGCGCCGCGTTCTCGCGATCACGCCGCGCGAGAGCGTCCTCGACCAGGGCGATGTACCCGCCGATCTCCATCAGATCCCTGGCCTGCGGACCGTACAGCTCGATGGCCGCTCCCCTGGCCTCGCGCAGGGCCGCAAGCGCGGTCTCGTACTCGCCCAGGTGGAAGCGGGCCACGCCCAGGCCGAAGAGGTAGGGCGCAAGCTCCGGGGCCTCGATGCCGTACCAGTTGGAGGCCGAGACCAGGGCCGAGAGATAGAGTTCCCCGGCCGCGCCGTACTCCCGGCGCTGCTCGCGAGCCAGGGCCAGGGAGCGCAGGGTCTCGGCCACCAGCGGGTTGTCCGGGCCGTGGGATGCATGCAGCACCGCAAGCGCCTGCCTCAAGGTCTCCTCGGCCTGATCAAGGCGCTGCATCTCAAGAAGGGCCGTGCCCTGCTTGCCAAGCGCGATGCCGACCGACGTGGCTTCCTCTCCGAGGGTTTCGGCATAGAGCACTGCGGCTTCCTCGTAGACCTTGGCGGCGAAGGACGCGTCGCCAAGGGCCAGATGCGCGTCGCCGACCCACTCAGCCAACTCGGCCGCCCGCACGGTCTGCCCGTTTTTGTCCTCCTCGATCCTCCAGGCCCGGGCGAAAAGCGGCGCGGCCTGGGCATATTCACCGGCCAGATAGTGCATGCGGCCAAGGGCGGCCAAGAAGCCGGGATCATCGGGCTTTCGCTGCACGGCCTCGATGTAGTTCCCGGCCGCCGAGCCGTATTCCCTGGCCAGGTAGTCCACCCCGGCCAGGGCGAAGAGCTTTTCGCCAATATGGTCGTCCTTGGCGGCGAAGGACAGGGCCGTGCGCACGTCCATGAGCCTGCCTTCACATAAATCCGTTCTTACAGACTCCCAGACGGGATCGTTCGGCGCGAGTCTGGAAAGCGCGTCGTAAACGTCGCGCGCCACCTGAGCGCGCTCGCGGTAGCCGCGCTCGAAGATGCGCCTGCCCACGTCCACGTCCGGCTCAAGCCGCGCAAGCAGCGCGTTTACGTCGCCGCAGGGCTCGGCGTCCCCGGCGGTCGCGTTGGTGGAGAAGACCAGCAACGCGGCCGCGAAAAGCATGATCGTCAGCGCCATGCGCATGATCTCACCTCTGGCATCTGGGGCACCATACGGTCGTGCGCCCCGCCACTGTCGTCGATTTCAGGGTCGCGCCGCAGACCGTGCATGGCTTGCCCGCGCGTCCGTAGACCAGAAAGCTGTTCTGGAAGGCCCCGGCGTCGCCGCGCGCGTCGCGGTAGTCGCTGATGCTCGCCCCGTTCTGGGCGATGCCGAGCAAAAGCACCTCGCACAGGGTCGCGAACAGGCGGCGCAACCGCTTCTCGCCGAGCCCGGCCGCGCTCGCGTCGGGCCTGATCCTGGCCCGGAACAGGGATTCGTCGGCGTAGATGTTGCCCACGCCCGCGAGCACCCGCTGATCGAGCAAGAGTCCCTTGATCCTGCCCCGGCGGCCCGAAAACCGGGCCATAAAGTCGGCCTCGGCCAACTCCAGGGGTTCGGGGCCAAGCCCCGCGTAGAAAGGCATGGCGTCGAGTTCCCCAGGCGTCAGCGCCCGGCACCAGCCGAACTTGCGCACGTCGCGGAAATGAAGCTCGCGCCCGTTCGACAGGCGCATGATCACGTGGGTGTGGCAGTCGGGGTCATGACCCTCGGGCGGCGTCCACAGACGGCCGGTCATCTTCAGGTGCACGGCCACGTGCATAAAAGGGAGTGGATTCTGACCGGCGGGCCGCGCCGCGCCCTCAGCCTCCAGAAGATCGAGCAGGAGCATCTTGCCGCGCCGCCGCACGGCCGCGATGGTTTTGCCCGTCACCCGGCGCGAAAAGGTCTCGGCGTCGCCGCCCACGGCCCCGGCGTAGCGCACCGAGACGTCGCGCACGGCCTGCCCGACGATCTCCGGGGCAAGGCCCCGGGCGATGGTTTCGACTTCCGGCAGTTCAGGCATGGATTTCCTGGACGATCTTGC
Source organism: Alkalidesulfovibrio alkalitolerans DSM 16529 (assembly GCF_000422245.1). NCBI lineage: Bacteria > Pseudomonadati > Thermodesulfobacteriota > Desulfovibrionia > Desulfovibrionales > Desulfovibrionaceae > Alkalidesulfovibrio > Alkalidesulfovibrio alkalitolerans. Next base: position 155,102 of record NZ_ATHI01000004.1, on the reverse strand, counting down.
TACTCGTCCGCGCGCGGCCGGGTCAACTCGACCGCGATGCGCGACACGCCCGCCTCGTCCGTGCGCTCCACGACCAGCGAGAGAGGCGCGTTCTCGCGCGCGGCGCGCATGCCCGCCGTGTGCAGGTCGCCAAGGGCCGTCACCGGCTCTTTAGCCGCCTCGACCACCACGTCGCCGGGCAAGAGCCCGGCGCGCTCGGCCACGGAGCCGGGCACGACCTCCTCCACGACCACCGGCCCGCCCTCCTCCTGGACCAGGAGCAGCCCCAGGCGGGTGCGCTGCGAGGACGGGCAGACGTACAAGACGTCGGCAAAGCCCTCGGGCACGCCCTGGCCCGTGCGGCCGCGCCAGGGCATGACCGTGAGAACGCGCGCGGCCGGGGCGAAATAGGCGGCCCTGCGGGCGATGCCGTGGCCGAACTCCACGTGTCCGCCGCCCGTGACCACGGCCACGGGGCGGCCGGTGGCCTTGTGCGCGACCAGGGCGTTCACGGCCATGGCCGTGTCCCACAGGGACTGGGCCAGCACGAAGCGTGAAAAGCGCTCCGGGTCGGCCTCGGGCCTGCCGTGCATGGCGAAGACCTCGCGCAGTTTCTCCATCTGCGCGGGCGCTGGCTCGATGACCGGCAGCGGCACGAGCGCCCTCTCCTCGGGCGTGAGGCCGAAAAGCCCCTCGCGCGAGATGGAACGGATGACGTCGAAGGGCACGTTCAGCCCGAAAAGCGGCAAGTCGAGGTCGCGGGCGGCCTCGAAGACCGGCCGGTAGGCGGCGAAGGGATAGCCCCACACGTCCGACCAGCCGAGGAATTCCTCGATCTCGTCCAGGGCGACTTCGCCCGCGTTGATGCGGTCGAGTTGTGGCTGCAGCGTGACGGGGATCATCTCAAGCCCCACGGCGGGTGGGTTGCCCGCCTCGGCCATGAGCCGGATCAACCGCGCCTGCTGCACGTGGTCGCAGGGCGATGCGTGGCTCTCACCGAGCAGCACCAGATCGGCGCGTGCAGCCGCCTCCATGAACGCGGCCTCACTCAGAACCTCGCCGTGGCCGTCGAGAAGCGTGCCCGGATGTGCGGCCGGATGCGCGGCCGAATAATCGGGTGGCAGCCCGCTCCCGGCAGCTTGGTCGGGCGCGGTCCCGTCAAGGGGAGCGCGCCCGGCGCAGGCGGCGGAGAAGGCGAGGCAAAGGCCCAAGGCCAGGGCCGAGGCGAACCGGACGCGCGGCCGCATGCGCCCGCCTAGTCCCACTTCCTCTTGTCCTCGATGGGACGGATTTGCGGCGGCAGGGTGCCGGGTTCGAGCACGGTCAATTTAGGCCGAAGCTTGATGCGCTCGCGGAAGGTGTGCAGAAGCTCCTCCTCGCGCTTGAAGGCCGTGGCCTCGATGAACAGGGTCATCTCGTCGATGCCCTCGGGGTTGGTGACCTCGATCTGCCAGCGCTTGACGTCCTCGAAGCCCGCCATGACCTGCTCCACCTGGTGCGGATAGACGAACATGCCCATGATGCGCGCGGTGGTGTCCACGCGGCCCACGATGTTGCCCAGGCGCGGGGTGGTGCGGCCGCAGGGACACGGCGCGCGGTCGATGTAGGAGAGGTCGCCCGTGGCCAGGCGGATCAGCGGATAGGTCTTGTTGAAGGCCGTGACCACGATCTCGCCCACCTCGCCGTCCTTGAGCGGGATGCCGGTATCGGGGTGGCAGATCTCGACGAAGCAGCGGTTGGCGATGTGCAGGCCGGTCTTATGGAAGCACTCGTAGCCGATGCTGCCCACGTCGGCCGTGCCGTAGCCCTGGCGCATGATGCAGTCGAACTTCTTTTCGATCTGGTTGCGCATCTTTTCGGAGAACTTCTCGCCGGTGACGAAGGCCACCTCAACGAAGAAATCCTTGCGCAGATTGAGGCCCGACTCCTCGGCCTTCTGGGCCAAGTGCAGCAGGTACGAGGGCGAACCCACGTAGCCGGTCACGCGCAGCTTCTGCATGATTTCAAGCTGCGTGGTGGTCTGGCCCGGACCGGCCGGAACCACGGCGCAGCCCAGGTTTTTGAGCGGCTCCTCGAACATCAGGCCCGCCGGGGTCAGGTGGTAGGGCAGCGTGACCTGCACCACGTCGCCGGTGCGAAATCCCGTGGCGTAGAAGCCCTCGGTCCAGCCCCAGTAGTCGTCGTGCCTGTCCTCGGGATCGAAGATGGGGCCGGGCGACAGGAACACACGGCGCAACTCGCCAAGATCCTTCGTCAAAAGCCCGCCCAGGCGCGGCCCCATGGACTGCAGGAAGATGAGTTCCTTCTTCTTCAGGATGGGGATGTGCTTAAGGTCGTTGAGCGACTTGAACTTGTCCACGTTGAACTGGGCGCGGTCGAAGCGCTTCTTCACGTCCTCCGAATAGCGGTAGGCGTAGGAGAGAAGATCCTTGAGCTGCAAGAGATAGAATTGCTTGCGCTCGGATTCGTCGAGCACCTCGCGTCGCGAGAAGATGCCTTCGGTGCGGTCCTTGCGGGTCATGTGCGTTCCTCCGAAACGTGTCTGCCCGGCGCATGGCGGCGGGCAGACAGTATATATATGAAGAATCGCTTCGGGAGCAAGCTTTTGCGACAAAATTGAACAATGGCGACAAGTTATGTCGTCATACAAAAGGTATTACAAACACCTGGAGGACCGTTCGGCAGGCAGCCGCCCCCCTTGGGGCACGCAAAAAGTGCAGATGGCGTCTTTTCAGCGGCCCGTCAGGTCGAGAGGCCGAGCGCGCTCGCAGGCAGAGGCGAGAGGTGCGCGGCGGACAGGGCGCGCGCGAAGAGGGCTTCGCGGCCCTGCTCGCGCGCCAGGGAAAGGCCCAGGCGCAACTCCTCCATGCCCTGGTCCGGGCGATAGCAGCGCAAGTTGGTCGCGCCCAGACGCAGGGCGTGCCGCCACTCGCGCGGCTCGTGCAGGGAGAGGTGCGAGAGCCAGCCCAGGCGCAGGCCCTCAAGGCCCGGCTGGTCCGCGAGCCACAGATCGAGCAGCTTGCAGGACTGAAGCGAAGCGGGCGCGACGAGCTGCGCGCACAACAGGCACTCGACCGCCGTGGCGGGCAGATCGCGGGCAGGATCGAAGGGAAAGCCTGGGTTGACCAGCGCTCCCCTAGCGCGAAGCTCCTTGGCCAGAAAGATGAAGGCCTCGCCCGGCTCGCGGGGAACGAGGCGCGCCTTCCCGAAGGGCCGCTGGGCCAGCAGCCGGGCCATCTCCGGCTGGCCCAGGCGCAGGGCGGCCGCATATGCGGCCGCGGCGAATGCGGCGTTGCCGCCATGAAGCCCCGAGGACAGGACCGTGCGCAGAAGCGAGGCAGCCTCCTCTTTCGCGCCGCGCTCCCACAGCACGCGCAGCAGGAGCACGGCCGCGTCGGCCCTACCCGCGCGCCCCTGTCGTCCGCCGAGCGCGAGACGCGAAAGCTCGGGTTCGAGCGCCTCGGACGCGACGCTGAGCCGCTGCGAAAGTGACAGAAGCCGCGCGGCCATAGCCCACTCGCCCCGCGCCGCATCGCCCGTGAGCGCGGCTGGCGAAAGGCCGCGCGCGAAGTCGAGCAGTTCGGCCGCCCGGTGCGCGGGCAGGTGCGTGGCGCGCACCCGCTCTCGGGCCGCGCGGCCGATGCGCTCGGTCTCGGCGGGGCGCGTGCGCAGCCGCTCGATGAGTGCGCACAGTTCCAGCGCGTCGCGATAGACGAGGATCTCCCGCCCCGGCTCGAAAAACCGCGCCTGGGCCTCGCCCAGGTCGGGCGTGAGCACGCAGGCCCCGGCCGAGGCCGCCTCGAAAAGCCGCATGTTGATCTCGCCCAGGATGCATTCGTTGGGCGCGAGCAACGTGTCGGCATACAGCGGCAGCACCTTGCCCGGCGGCAGCGTGGACTCGACGCGAGCGCCAAAGCGCCGCGCCAAAAGCTCCACCAGCCAGCCGCGCGCCTGCCGCGAGGGATGCAGGCGGCCCACGAAGGCCACGGGCGTTTTTCGCTCCCCGTGCGGGGTGAAGGGCACGTCGTGGCCGTGCCACGAGACCACGCCCACCTGGGCAAGGCCCATGGACTTCAGGCGCGAAACCCAGTCGGGCTGGGTGGTGGCAACACCGTCGAAGCAGCGGCCGTAATGCGCCGTCCACCATGCGTTGAGGTGGGTGTCGCGGGAAAGGAAAATCTTGGGGCAAGTCACGTCGCCAAGTCCGGCGCAGAGGATGCGGCGGTCGAGCAATTCCTCCTGCACCACGAAATCGGGCGCGAAACGGGCCGCTTCGAGGGCCCGCGGCAGGTCGAGCACGGCCGAACCGTCGCTTGGCCTGTCCAGGTGCAGCACCTCGTGGCCCATGTCGCGCAGCGGTCTTACGGGCCAGCCGCAGGTCACGAGGCAGATTCTCATCGCTTCAGGCGCGGGTCCCACAGGTCGCGCAGGCTCTCGCCCAAAAGGTTGTAGCCGAGCACCGTAACGAGGATGGCCAGCCCCGGAAAGACCGACATCCAGGGTGCGATCTCCAGCACGTCCTTGCCCTCCATGAGCATGTTGCCCCACGAGGGCGTGGGCGGCTGCACGCCAAGGCCCAGGAACGAGAGCGAGGACTCCACAAGGATGGCCCCGGCCACGCCCAGGGTGGCCGCCACCAGCACCGGGGCGATGGCGTTGGGCAGGATGTGCGCGAGCAGGATGCGCGGGGCCCCAGCTCCGGCCACGCGGGCCGCGAGCACGAAATCGCGGCCTTTCAGCGAGAGCGTCTCGGCGCGCACGAGCCGGGCCACGCCCATCCACGAGGTCAGGCCGATGACGATCATGATGTTCACGAGCGAGGGTTCGAGCAGCGCGATGACCGCGAGGATCAGGAAGAACGACGGGAAGCAGAGCATCACGTCCACCCCGCGCATGACGATCTCGTCCGTGAGGCCGCCCCGGTATCCGGCCACGAGCCCAAGCGTGAGCCCGATGGAGACCGACAGGCCAACGGCCACGAAGCCCACCCACAGCGAGACGCGCGCGCCGTACAGCATGCGCGAGAGCACGTCGCGGCCCAGCGCGTCGGTGCCCAGTGGGTGCGCCAGGGAAGGCGGCTGCAGGATGGTCTCGGCGTTGATGGCCGTGGGGCTGTGCGGCGCTATCATCGGCGCGGAGATCGCCAGCAGCGACATGCCGATGACGATGGCCGCGCCGAACACGAGCAGACCGTGGCGCGAGACGAAACGGCGCAGGATGCCGTAGGGCGTGAGGTCGCGAAGGCTCATGCCCCCCTCCCCGCCCCGGCGCGCACGCGGGGGTCGGCCAGCCCGTAGCCAAGATCGGCCAACAGGTTGCCCGCCAGCGTAAGCAGCGCGCCCAGCACCAGGTTGCCCATGATCAGCGGATAGTCGCGGGCCATGACCGCCTGGAAGAACAATTGCCCAAGGCCCGGCAGCGCGAAGATGGACTCGATGATCACCGAGCCGCCGATGAGGCCCGGCACGGAAAGGCCCAGGATGGTGATGACCGGCAACAGCGCGTTTCTGAGCGCGTGCCGCCAGACCACCAGGCGCTCGGGCAGGCCCTTGGCCCGCGCGGTGAGGATGTAGTCCTGGCGCAGTGATTCGAGCATGCTCGTGCGCATGAAGCGCGAGAGCCCGGCCAGGGAGCCGAAGGTGTAGATGAAGATGGGCAGGGCCAGATGCCGCGAGAGATCCCATAATTTCTCGCCCAGGCTCATCTCGTCGAAGCCGAGCGAGGTCAGCCCCGAGATGGGCAGCACCGGCCAGACGATGCCAAGCCAATACATCATCAGAAGCGCCAGCCAGTAGCCGGGCACGGCGAAGCCGATGAAGACGAAGACGGTCATGCCCTTGTCGAAGGCGCTGCCTCGTCGTCGCGCCGAGAGCACGCCAATGGGCGCGGCGATGGCCAGCGTGAGGATCAGCGAGGCCACGTTCATACCGAAGGTCAGGGGCAGGCGCTCCTTGATCTTGTCCCACACGGGCCGCCTGTCGCCGGAAATGGAGCGGCCGAAATCGAAGCGCGCCAGGCGCGAGAGCCAGTCCGCGTATTGCACGTGCAGCGGCCGGTCCAGGCCGTAGAGCTTGTCCAGGCGCTCGCGGGCCAGGGCCGAGGCCTGGGGGTTCATCTGGGTTTCGAGGTCCGTGGGCGAGCCCGGAGCCAGATGGATGACCGCGAAGCTGATGACGGTGATGCCGATGAAGACCACGGCGACCCAGGCGAGCTTGGCGGCCAGACGTGCGAGGAGCGCGAGCATGGGGGGAATGTACGGCCAAACGCGGCGCGAATCAACGCCTGCCGCGCGCCGGGTAGGCGGCAGGCGCCGCGCCGTCCGGACCTGGCCGTCTTCTTCCATGCCCCTCCCGCGCCCGCGCGCCTGCCGAGAAAGACCTCGGCCCCGGTTGCAACGCAGGACTACGAATTTTTTTCCACGAAGACGATTTGGACCTTGACAATCTGCCCGCAATTTATAAAAAGGACGCCTCGCAGCGTGGGGCTGTAGCTCAGTTGGGAGAGCGCTTGAATGGCATTCAAGAGGCCAAGAGTTCAATTCTCTTCAGCTCCACCACGCTAATCCAAAGGGTTTCGGTGAGTTACCGAAACCCTTTTTTCATGCCCGAAGGGGCGATTTTCCCCTCCGTGTCCGCTCTATGTCCGCCGCTTCCGACGGACGTTTTTCTTACACCGATCCTTTCTGTTAACCATTCATCCTCTATGCCTTTCCTCTGCCAGACAGCCGCGCGGCCAAGCATGTAACGCTCGCACAGGCGCGCCAAGGAAGCCCGCTCCACGGCCGTTCAAAAAGCCCAGATGCGGGCCGCGCAACAGGCTCACGGCAGCGCGTGCCCCCATCCCTGGAATCGAGACTTTTCACGGCGGCGCGGCGGGTCATGTCTTGGAGGTGGGCCAGGCCTGTAAAGCCAGAGGCCGGAGGAAGAGATGGCGGAAGCGTATAGGAGTCGAACCTACCGAAGACATTTCTGTCTTCCACCGGTTTTGAAGACCGGGCGCCACACCGGTGACGATACGCTTCCACGTGGCATGGCCCACTATCAGTTTTGCCCGCACCGGGCAAGACGAAGAAGCGCCTTTCCGCGCGTTGCCCCGGTCGCCTGCCGAGTGTTCACCTTTTCCTGCCGTCAGGGTTGTCCACAGGAGCGCGAATGTGTTAGGCATGGGATACGTGTTTTCCCCTGGAGGACATCGCCATGGCCGATCTCAAGCTGTGGGGCGATTCCGCCCTCGAACGCCTACGCCAGGACATGGACGGCCTTTTCGACGCCCTGTGCGCCGACTATGGGCTGCCTCCCCTCTTCCTGCCTGGGGGCTTGCGTCTGCGGGTCGTGGAACGCGCGGGATGCGTGGTCGTCACGACCAGCCTCTCCGGATTCTCGCCCGAGGACATCGAAGTGGTGGCCAGCCCCAGAACCCTCACGATCTCTGGCAAGCGCGGAGTAAAGACCCCGGACGGCATCGACGCCCGCGCCTTCCGCCGCGAGATCACCCTGCCCGCGACGGTCGACCCCACTGCCGCGCGGATAGATTTTTCTCCCCAGACCCTGACCGTGACGCTGCCCAAGCGCCCCCAAACGGCCCGAGACGCCCGCACCGGGCGCGAGACCCTGTAAAAGCCAGGAGCGCGATCCCATGCCTGCCAGACGTTCTTCCTCCTCACGCACGACCGCGAAAAGCGCCTCCCCCGACGCACACCACGCCCTAACGCCCGAAGTCCTCAGACCGCGTGTGCTTCCCGAAAGCCTTGGCTTCGCCACCACGGCCGACGTCGAGCCTCTGGACGAGATCCTGGGCCAGCAGCGTGGCGTGGAGGCCTTCCGCTTCGGCATGGGCCTTTTTCGCAAGGGCTACAACATCTTCGTCACCGGCCCGGCCGGAACCGGCCGCCTAGCCACGGTCAGGCGGCTTTTGACCGAGCTTTCCAGCGAGCAGGAAGCGCCCGAAGACTTGGCCTACGTCAACAACTTCAAGCACCCCGAGCAGCCCATCCTGCTGACCTTCCCGGCTGGACAGGGAGCCGGCTTCCAAAAAAGCATCAAAGAATTCCTGGAGCTTCTCAAGCGCGAGGTGCCGCAGATATTCGAGAGCGAGGATTACATCCAGCGCAAGAATGACATCGCCGAGGCGCACGAGAAGCGCGTCATGGCTTTCTACAAGGAAATGGAGGAGAAGGTCCGCGACACCGGGCTCGTCGTGGTCAACATGCAAATGGGCCCTTTCACGCGACCCGATGTCCTGCCCGTGGTGGACGGCCAGCCCAAACGCATGATCGAGCTCGAAGACATGGTGGAGCATGGCCGCTTCCCGCGCGAGGAATTCGAGCGCTTGAAGAAGAAGCGGGAAGAAGTCAAGGAGCAGATCGACCACGTCATCCAGCAGGTCAAGGCACTGCAAAAGGAAGTCACCGCCCGGCACGAGGAGGTGGACCGCCTGGTTTTCATGTCCTGGGCGCAGGAGGCGCTGCGGCCCGTGCGCGAGGCTTATCCTGGCGCCAAGGTCCAGGCCCACCTGGACGCGGTGCTCGACCACATGGTCGAAAACCTGGACGAGTTGCGCACCCTGGGCAGGCCGGTGCAGGGACCCATGCCCGGCATGAGCTTCACGCCGCCGGCGGAGGCAGTGCTGCATCCCTACCAGGTGAATCTCATCGTGGACAACGCCGAGGTCAAGGGACAACCGGTGATCATCGAATCCTGGCCCACCTACCGCAACCTCTTCGGCTCCATCGAGCGCGTCACCGACCGCACCGGAACATGGCGCACGGACTTCACCAAGATCAAGGCCGGGGCTTTCGTCAAGGCCAACGGCGGCTTTCTGGTTCTGAACCTGATGGACGCCATCATGGAACCAGGCGTGTGGCAGACGCTCAAGCGCTCGCTCAAGACTGAGCTTATCGAGATCGAGACCTACGACCCTTACTATTTCTTCACGGCCACGGGGCTCAAGCCCGAGCCCATCCCCATGAAAGTCAAGGTGGTGGTCCTGGGCGAGCCGCGCCTGTATTGGCTGTTGCGCTACTACGATCCCGATACGGCCAAGATATTCAAGGTCCGCGCCGACTGGGAGACGAGCATGGACCGTAGCGACGAGTCCACTGCCAAGGTGGCCCGGTTCGTGCGCGCCCAGGCCGACAGGGAAAATCTGCTCCCCTTCACGGCGGCGGCCGTGGCCCGGGTAGTGGAAGAGGCCGTGCGCATGGCTGGCCGCCAGGAAAAGATATCCACGGCCTTCTCGCGCCTAGCCGACCTTTTGCTCGAAGCCGATCATTTCGCGCGGCGGGCGAACGCCCCGGCCGTGGACGCGAAACACGTGCACGAGGCCGTGGAAGCGCGGATCTATCGTCACAACCAGATCGAGGAACGCATCCAGGAGATGATCGACCGAGGCTCGATTTTCGTGGACGTGAGCGGCGCAGTCACGGCCCAGGTCAACGGGCTGGCCGTCTACTCCATGGGCGACTACGCCTTCGGCAAGCCTTCGCGCATCACGGCCGCCGTCTCCATGGGCAAGGAAGGCATCATCAACATCGAGCGCGAGGCCGAGATGTCCGGCCCCACGCACAACAAGGGCGTGTTCATCCTCTCGGGCTTCTTGCGCCGCACCTTCTCGCAGGACAAGCCGCTCTCGCTCGCGGCCTCCATCGCCTTCGAGCAGTCCTACGGCGGCGTGGACGGCGACTCGGCCTCATCGACAGAGTTGTACGCCCTGCTCTCGGCTCTCTCCGGCCTGCCCCTGCGCCAGGACGTGGCCGTGACCGGCTCGGTCAACCAGAAGGGCGAGGTCCAGCCCATCGGCGGTGTCAACGAGAAGATCGAGGGTTTCTACCTGTGCTGCAAGCGCAAGGGGCTCACGGGCACGCAAGGAGTGATGATCCCCAAGGCCAACGTCAAGGATCTGGTGCTCGCACCCGAGGTGGTCGAGGCCGTGGCCAAGGGCGAATTCCACGTTTTCGCCGTTGCCACGGTTCAGGAAGGCATCGAGTTGTTGACCGGACGCCCGGCGGGAGAGCGCGACGCGCAGGGCCGCTATTCCATGGATTCGGTCTTCGGCCTGGCGGATGCAACGCTCGCACGCCTGGCGGAGGGGCTGCGCGATTTCGCCGCCAAGGGGGAAGAGAACGGCGAGAAGCCAAAAAAGAAAGGGGCGGCTCGCGGGAAGAATGCCGATTAACGGCTTCGGCTGTTCAGAAAGCCTTCCAGTTCGGCTGCGGGCAGGGGACGGCTGAAGAGAAAGCCCTGGTAGCTGTCGCAACCCCGGCTGCGCAGGAAATCATGGTGGGCTGGCGTCTCTATGCCCTCGGCCACCACGAAGAGGCCAAGGCTCTTGGCCATGGAGAGGATCGCCTCCACGATGCTCGCGCTGTTCTGGTCCGCAGGCAGTCCCTGGATGAATCCCCTGTCTATTTTCAGAGCCTTGATGGGGAAGCGGCGCAGGTGCGAAAGCGAGGAATAACCCGTGCCGAAATCGTCGATAGAAACCTGCACGCCCATGGTGCGCAGGTTTTCGAGGACCACGCGCGCGCGGTCCTCGTTGCGCATGAGCGCCGTCTCCGTGATCTCGATCTCCAATAGCTCGGGAGAAAAGCCTGAACGATCCAGGCTCTCGGTCACCGTTTCCACAAGCCCGGACTGTTCGAGTTGCCGGGCGGAGACGTTGACCGCAACTCGAATGCGATGACCGTTGCCGTTGACCAGGGCTCCCTGGATGCAAGCCTGCCTGAGTACCACTGCCCCCACCGCGCCTATCAGCCCGCATTCCTCGGCCAAGGGCACGAACTCCGAGGGCAGAACGAGTGTTCCCTTCCGTCGCCAGCGCGCCAGAGCCTCCAATCCCACCACTTGGCCCGTGGCGAAATCCACCTGCGGCTGGTAGAAAACCTCTATCTCGTCCTTCTCGATCGCCCTGCGCAAAAGCCGCTCCAGCTTGAGCCGCTTCTTGGCGTGCCGGGTCAGTTGCGGAGTGTAGATGTGACAGCGTCCCTTGCCGCCTTCCTTGGCCTTGTACATGGCCAGGTCGGCGTTGCGGATGAGCATGTTGGGCTCGTCACCGTCGTCAGGGTACACGGTTACGCCCATGCTGATGGTCAGATGATGCTCGATGCCACCCGCCATGAACGGCTCGACAAAGAGGGAGGTGATGCGGTCGCACAGACGCGCGACATCGCCCTGATCGCGCAGGTCGTCGGCCATGATCACGAATTCGTCGCCACCCAGCCGGGCCACGGTGTCGCCGCCGCGCATGGCCTGCTCGAGCCGTTGCCCCACGGCGCGCAGCAGGTCGTCACCCACAGGGTGGCCCATGGAGTCGTTGATGCGCTTGAAGTCGTCCACATCCAGAAAAAAGACGCCCACCTTGCAGCCACGCCGCATGGCCCGGATCATGGCCACGCCCAGGCGGTCGAGCAGCAGCGTCCGGTTTGGCAGCCCGGTCAACGCGTCGTGCTGTGCTTGATGCCGGATCTGCTCCTCTTTTTCCTTGCGTTCCGTGATGTCGTGGAACACGGCAACGTAGTTGACGATCCGCCCATCCTCGCCGCGCACCGCACTGGCCGAAAGCCAGACCGGAAAGAGCCGTCCGTCGGCCCTGCGGCCCGTGACCTCGCCCTCGAAACGGCCGCGCGCGGAAAGCTCCGCGATCATCAGCCGAAATTGGTCTCGCCCCTCGGCGGCGGCCAGAAACGAGCGCATGCGCCTGCGGATGACCGATTCGGCCGAAAGTCCGGTCATGACCGTGAAGGCCGGGTTGACCTCCAGAATGCGGCCCGAGGCGTCGGTGACGATCATCCCTTCCAGCGAGCCGACGAAGGCCTGGGCCAGAAGTTCGAGCTTGCCCTGCGCGGCCTTGCGCGCGGCAACCTCGCCCCTGAGGGCCTCCTCCTGCACAGCCAGGCGGCGCAACCCCTCGCGCAACGCCTCGTTCTTGGTCCGCAAGAGCTTGTAAAGCTCATGGCCTTCGAGCGAGGAGGCCGCGCCCTGCAAAAGGATCGTCAAGAGCGCCAGCGAAGCGTCCGGCAACCCGCCCGCACCGTCTGCCAAGCGGCCGATCATCAGCCCGCGCACGCGAGAGGCGGTCGTCAGGGCATGGACGACGTGGCGGCAGCCACCGCTGCCCGCCGCCGTGACCGGCCGTTCGCTGTTCAGGGCCAAGGCGACGATGCGCTCGTCGCTCAGACGCTCGAACTCGCCGTTCATGAACCGCGCCTCGCCGTCGGGATCGCACAGCGCGAGGTCGAAATTGGCCGTGTCCTCGTCCACCAGCCAAAAGGCCAGCGAAGTCACGGGCAAGAGCCTGCGCACGCGCGCCGCCACCTCACGCAGCATGGTGGGGGGGCCATCGAAGGCGCCCGGAGAGAGGCGGAAATCTCCCGACTTAGCGGCCAGATCCAGGGACTCCAGAATGTCCCGGCGCGCGGTTTCGAGATACGCGATCCGCTCGCGCAGTTCGGCGAGGTTCTCCTCGCACTCAGGCGACGGCGGCATGATCCTCCAAAAAGACCCGCATCAGGTCGCGCATCTGGTTTTCGGTCTGAGCCGCGAGGGTCGGCAGGATACTGATGGGCAGGCCAATGCGCTTCCAGGCCTCGGCGAAAAGCGGCGGAACGAGCCTGGACCCGCTGTGGCCGAAGCCCAGGGCATGCGCCGTGACGTCGGCCACGTGTATCAGGGCGGCCTCCACCTCGGCGTCAGCCTTGAACGGAACGTGGTGCATGTCCACGGCCTTGCGCAGCCCCTCGGGCAATTTCCATTCGTGCATCAGGAGGCTGCCCAGCCGAGCGTGGGAAAAACCCCACACGACCCGCTCCACGTCGTCCATGGGCTTGCCGCTCGCCATGGCGCGGCGCACCGCGTCGGCGGCCAGATCGGGAAAATTGCGGACCATCACCAGGCGACCGATGTCGTGCAAAAGCCCGGCCACGAAAAGCCGTTCCTCGCCGGGCACGCGGGCGTGTGAGGCCAGGAGGCGGGCCATGACTCCCACGGCAATGCTGTGTTCCCAGAAAGCGCGCAGATCCAGATGCTCCTCGGGAATGCCCTTGAAACTCGTGGTCACGGCGATGCCCATGGCCAGGTTGGTGATCTGGATTGTCCCCACGATGGCCACGGCGCGCGACAAGGTGTCGATCTGCGACTGAAAGCCGTAGAAGGCGCTGTTGACCAAGCGCAGCAGGCGCGAGGCAATACTTGGATCCTTGCCGATGACCTCGGCGATATGGGCGGCCGAACTCTTGGGACTCTTCACGGCCTCAACGATCTCGTTGAAGATCGTGGGCAGCGAGGCCAGCCCGAGTTCCTTCTTGAGAATGTCGGCGCAGGTCGGTTTCTCGGCCGGGAGCGGCGCTTTCAGGACATCGGGAGGAATCCTGGGGCCCCGGTAGCGGGCCACGAGGTCGGCGGCCTTGCCGCGCGTGGCCCCCCTGGCTGCGCGCTGCATGAACAGGCGCATGAGCTGGCGCACGGGCGCGAGACTCAGGTCACAGCAGGAAAAGCGCCAACCGGACAGGGCGTCGAGGAGCTTTCTGACCTCGGGGTCCAGGCGCGACAGGGCGTCGCGCTCGGCGTCGGCTTCGGAGACGCCCTGCACGTCGGCCTCGGTTATCCCCCAGATACGCGCGATGCGCAGATGCTCCGAGGTGATCGGCGACCCCAGGGGCAGCAAAAGCCTGCCCTGCGTCGTGCGCAGATCGGCGGCCAGGACCATGCCCGGCTGCACGTCCTCGATGTTGATGACGCCCACGCTGCCCCTCGATAAGGAAATTAACGTATCCATAAACACGACACGCGATTCCTGGCAATGGGGGTTTGCCCTACCGCCACTGGGATTGCCGGACTCCGATTAAACGGGACCGGGAACGAAACGGACTGGACTTATTTTTTTCGTCGCAACGCCTTCGCTCTCACCCTGCCGGATCGTCCGTGGTCGCCCCTGGGTTTGCCGTCGAATCCGGCTTGTCCGGGCAAGGTCAAAACAGTAGAATTGTTTTTATGATCACCACAGCCACCCTGTGCGCCGTCACCCTTCTGGCAGGCTTCACCCAGGGCATCTCGGGCTTCGGCTCGGTGCTCCTGGTCATGCCCGTGGCCGCACTGCTCTTCGGCATGCCCGTGGCCATCCCCCTGACCGGCATCGTGGCCCTGAGCCTGAACATCACGCTGCTCACGGCCCTGCGCCGCGAGATGCGTGGCCGCGATATCGCGCCGATCCTGGTCGGCCTCGTTCCAGGCTTCCCTCTTGGCGTTATGGTGCTCAGACAGGCCGAACCCGTGGTCCTCGAAGCCATCCTGGCCACGCTCGTCCTGTGCTTCGCCCTGTACTCGCTGCTGCCGGGCAGGGCGAAGCCCCGGCCGTGGGGTGGCAGGGCCGGATTCGCCGTGGGCGTGCTGTCCGGCGGGCTTGGAGGCAGCATCGGGGCCAACGGCCCGCCCGTGGTCGCCTATCTCGCCTCGCAAGGGCTGCCCAAGGACCGCGTGCGCGCGGCCATGGCCGCCTATTTCCTGCTCACAGGGTGCATTATCACCAGCACGCACGTAGTATTCGGACTCGTCACCTCGCAGGTGCTCGAACTTTTTGCCTTTGCCCTTCCGTGCCTGGCCCTGGGCGCTTTCCTGGGAACCCGGTACTGCGCGCGGGTGAGCGAGGCAGCCTACCGCCGCTTGGTCACACTTTTCCTGCTGGGTCTGGGAACGCTCATGGCCGGACGCGTGCTGCTGCAGTAGAGGGCCACATGGCGCGCGTGCAAAAACGCATCTCTCCCCCAAGACCTCGGCCTCGCGGACGGACGCGGCGCGCATCGCTTCCTTCTCGCCTTGCGCGCGGACTTTGGATCGCGCTCGGGCTGCTCGCGCTGTTCGCGGCCGGGGACGTGGGTCGCTACGTCGTATGGCCGGACGTGGCCGCGCTGAGCGAGGAGAAGCCGGACAAAACCGCCTTCATGCGCTGGCGCGAGGCGCAGTGGGAAGAGGCGAGCCGGGACAAGACTATCCAGTGGACCTGGACGCCGCTTGCCCGCATCCCCACGCACGTTGTCCTGGCCGTGACCATCGCCGAGGACGACAAGTTCTGGCACCACGACGGCTTCGATTTCCCGGCCATGGAACAGGCGTTGCGACGCAACATCGAAGCGGGACGCGTGGCCGCGGGCGGCAGCACCATAACCCAGCAGCTCGCCAAGAACCTCTACCTGAGTCCGTCCAAAAGCCCCTTGCGCAAGGCCAAGGAGGCCATCCTGGCCTACCGCCTGGAACGAACACTGCACAAGCAGCGGATACTGGAGTTGTACCTCAACGTGGCCGAATGGGGCGACGGCGTCTTCGGTATCGAGGCGGCCGCGCGCCACCACTACAAGGTCTCGGCATCGGCCCTGACGCCGAACCAGGCCGCGCACCTGGCGGCGGTGCTGCCAAACCCCCTCAAATGGTCGCCGACCAAGCCCTCGCCGGGCGTGGCCGCGCGTGCGCGCCTGTACCTCTCGCGCATGCAGCGACGGCTGTAGGGCCTATCTCCAAAACAAAAACACGGCGGCCGGGCCGGGAGGTTCCGGACCGGGGCCGCCGCGCGAGGGCAGGACGGGGAAAGGCTCAGGCCGCGTCGGGAACGACCAAGCCGTCGTCGATGGTGATGCGCCTGCTGGCCTGGGCGGCGTATTCCGGGTCGTGGCTGACCATGACCACGGTGACGCCCGTGGCGTTGATGCGCTTCAAAAGCTCCATGATCCCCCGGCCCGTGGTCTTGTCCAGGCTGCCCGTGGGCTCGTCGGCGAAGAGCACCGAGGGTCCTGCCGCCAGCGCCCTGGCGATGGCCACGCGCTGCTGCTCGCCGCCGGAGAGTTGGCCCGGCAGGCGGTCCTGCTTGCTCGCGAGCCCCACCAGGGACAGCACCTCGCGGGCGCGCTCGCGGCGCTTTTCCGGGATCGGGGAAAGCCCCTTCATGAAAGGCAGGAGCACGTTTTCGAGCGTGGTCAGGTAGGGAAGCAGGTGGTGCATCTGAAAGACCATGCCGAAGTCGCTTCCCCGCAGGCGGTTCAGTTCCGTCTCCGTGGCGCGGGTCAGGTCCCGGCCCTGGTACACGAGCTCGCCGGAATCCGCCTTGAGCAGCGTGGACAGGACGTTCAGAAGCGTGGACTTGCCCGAACCCGAGCGGCCCACGATGCACACGAACTCGCCCTCGGCCACGGACAATGACGCGCCGCGCAGGGCCGGGGCCTGGGCGGCCTCGCCCCGATATGACTTGACGATCTCGCGGGCTTCGAGAAGCGGGGTCTGCATGACGGATTCTCCCATGAATATTGCCAGGAACAGATGGTGCTTTTGGGCGGCCTGCTACAGCATGACCAGGGCCTGCGACGGCTCCACCCGCGCGGCCTTGAGCGCCGGAGGCAGGGCGGCCAGGGCCGCGAGAAGCGGCACCACCACAAGCGCCAGGACGAAGTGCAGCGGGTCGAAGGTCGCGATGGCCGCATCGCCAAGACCGACGAGCCCGGCCAGACGCTCGGAGGCGAACATCCCGCCGATCTGGCCGAGCACGCCCGCCACGAGCCCCATGCCCACGGCTTCGAGCGAAAAGACCGCGAAGACGCTGCCCTTGGAGAAGCCCAGGGCGCGCAACAGGCCTATTTCGTGGATGCGCTCGTTGACCGAGGTGAAGATGGACAGTCCGATCATCACGCAGGCCGTGAGCAGAATCACGGCCGATATCCCGGCCGCGAGCCTCTGCACGAAATCCACGGTCATCATGCGCTCGCGCACCACCTGCTGCATGGTGATGACCTCGGCATTGGGCAGGGCGGCTTCGAGTTGATCCGTGATGTCCTCGATGGGACAGCCCGCGCACAGGGCCGCGATCTCCACGAAGTGGGCCGCGCCGGGCTTGCCCGTCGCGTCTTGCAAGGCCGTGATGTCCGCGAAGATGACGTTGTCGTCGTCGCCGCCAGTGACGTTCAGCACCCCGGCCACGACGAAGGGGCGATCCATGAGGACGACTTCCGAACCCGGCGAAAGTCCGAGCGCGCGGGCCGCATGCGCGCCCGCGAGGACGTGGAAAGGCTCCTTGGGCATCTCGCCCTCTGGCCACCAGTAGCTCTTGATGCGCAGCTCCTGGTCGAAATCCACGCCGATGACGCCCACGCTCTGCCCGTCCACCTGGGCCAGCAGGGCCAGCTTGGGGGCCACGGCGGCCAGACGGTCGCGATGGTGGATGGAGCGGATGGCGGCCACCGTGGCCTCGGCGTTCAGCGCGCCCACGTCGTAGGAAACGTCGCCGAGTTGCATGCCGCCGTAGCTCACATGCAGGCTCTCGCGCTTGGGCGTGACCAGAATATTGGCCCCGTAGGCGCTCATCTTGGCTTCGAGATTGTCCCCCACCTGGGTGGAGAGCGTGGCCAAGGCCGAGACCGCGGCCACGCCCGCCGCGAAGACGAGGATCATCAGGGCCGTGCGCAAGGGCTTGCGGCGCAGATTACGCCAGGGAATGAGCAGAATGCCCATGACGCCCGCCTAGAAGAAGCCCGCGCCCGTGCGCAGGGCGGCTTCCGTGATCACGACGTTCTTGCCTTCCACGGTCGAAGGCAGCGGCGCGGGGTTGCAGCCGCCCGAGACGTCGCCCACGCGCATGACATGAAAGCGCATGCCGCAGTAGACGCAGACCATGAAGTCTCCGTCCTGGGCATAGCCCTTGTGCGCGTGCCAGCACACGTCGCAGGCGTCGAAGGCCGTGCGCACCCGTCCGTCGGGCGTCTTCAGGGCGAACAGCTTGATGGTCTTGCCGTCCAGCGGCACGGTGAAGAATCGCGCCTCGCCCGTCTTCAGGCCGTCGAGCGGGATGAGCGCCTTGCCGTCGGCCAAGGTCAGGCTTTTGCCGGAACTGAAGAGGCCGAAAAAGGCCTGTCCCGGGACGGCCGATACGGCCAGAAACGCGGCAAGAATCAGGCTGATTGTGAAAATGCGGGGCATGGAGCCTCCCTTCCTTGAACCGCCGTGGCGGCTATTCCATACTTTTTTGGTCATAATTTTGATGTCGCCGAATTCTTCTCATAATCACCCAGGCGCGACCTGACAAGGTTAGGAGGTGTCTTGTTCCGAACGGAACGAAATCGGGGAGAGAGGTCGCACGAGTTGGGCTTACGCCCCGGAATGCTCCTCCGAATCGGAATCGAGCGGGAAGAGAACCTTGAACGACGCTCCGCGCGCTCCCCGGTTCCCGATGTCCAGCCTGCCGCCAAGCTGCGAGACGAGCCCGAACACGAGTTGCATGCCAAGCGAAGTTGCTCCGCGCGCGTCGAACCCCTCGGGCAAGCCTTTTCCGTCGTCCTCCACCAGCAGTTCGGCCTCCTTGCCGCGTCGGGCAAGAAGGATGCGGACCCTGCCCTTGCCACTCGCCACGAAGGCGTGCTTGAGGGCGTTGGTCACCAATTCGTTGACAAGGAGCCCAAAGGGAATGGCCGTGTCCAACGGGAACCGCATGGACTCCGTTTCGGCCGCGACCTCCACGTTGCCTGCCTCGGCCCTGTACGAGGCGGCGATCTGCTGCACCAGGGTCGGCAGGTAGTCGCGCATCTCAATCTCGCCCAGATTCCGCGACATGTACAGCCGCTCGTGGACCAGGGCCATGGCCCGCACACGGGCGTGCATGCGGCGCATGGCGTCGGCCCCCTCAGCGCCTACCTCAGCCTGTTGCAGGCTGATGAGGCTCATGACGACCTGCATGTTGTTCTTGACCCGGTGATGGATCTCGCGCAGCAGCATCTCCTTCTCGGCCAGGGAAGCGCGGATGGTCTCCTCGGCCGCAGCCTGCTCGTCGTGCCGCCTGGCTAGGCTTTCGGCCATGGCGTCGAAGGACCGCGCCAGTCCTTCCAACTCGCCCCCCAGATCGCCCAGGCCGGTGCGGGCGTCGAAATCGCCGCGTGCGATGCGCTGGGCCGTCTCGCTGATGCGCTCGATGCGTCTGGCGACGATCGCGCCGCCTCCGACCCAGGCCAAGGCGAGGGCCAAAAGCGCCGCAAGACCGACCAGCAAAAGGTTTCGCCGCGTGAGCGCAGCGGCCTCCGCATAGGCTTCGGCCTCGGGCACGCCGACAACGATGTGCATGTAGGGCTCGTCCAGGGGCGAAAGTCGCAGCTTTCTCCAGGCATAGATGCGGCGCACGCCGTCCGAGCCTTCCTGGACCGTGAGTCCTTCCGCCCCGCCGCTGGAAATGGCCTGCCAGACTTCTCCCCGGATGG
This sequence comes from Alkalidesulfovibrio alkalitolerans DSM 16529, assembly GCF_000422245.1. Taxonomy (NCBI): domain Bacteria; kingdom Pseudomonadati; phylum Thermodesulfobacteriota; class Desulfovibrionia; order Desulfovibrionales; family Desulfovibrionaceae; genus Alkalidesulfovibrio; species Alkalidesulfovibrio alkalitolerans. The sequence continues at coordinate 135,907 of NZ_ATHI01000004.1, read as the reverse complement.
GTTGGCCGGGCGGATTTGTAGCCGTGGGCGGCCAATAAAACAGCCTGATGCCCTTTCCGTCGAGAACGCCCAGAACGACGTTGTCGGCCACATTCAAACGCTGCACACTCTCGGCGAAGGAGGCCAGACGCAAGGCGACGATGAGCACGCCTCTCGCCTCACCATTGGCGTCGATGAGCGGAAGCGAAAAGGGGAAGGCCGCCTCGGAGGCCGTACGGCTGACGATGAATTCGCCTGCGGCGAAGTCTTTGCTGCGGATCGCGTCCTGAAAATGCTTACGGTCTGCGAGGTTGATCCCCACGAAGGGCGTGCCCGCAGCCACTATGTCGCCCGTGGTGTCGGTGGCTACGATGTTCACGTACAAAGGATTCTCGCTCAAGAGACGGGCGAAGAGCGCGCTCATGGCCTCGTGGTCGAAGGCCTCCACTTCGGGGACGCGCGCCAGGGTGGCGAGCAGCGTGCGCGTCGATTCCGTGGTGCGCTCCTGTAGCTCGGCCAGACTGACGGCGAGATTCAAGGCGCGGCTTCGGGCCTCGGCCTCGGCCGCCTCGCGTTGTTGCAGACCCGTGCGCCAGATGATGAACAGCGCTGGCAGAACGGCCAAGAGCACAACCAGAGCGATGCCGCGTCGTATGGAGTAGAGTTTTCTCAGTCGCATGGGTGCCGGGTCTTGGTGTCGCGCCACGCGGATCCTGCATGACGCTCGCAAGATATCGCCATATCATTACGGGTTGTGCTCGCATAGACCGAAAAAACGTTTGCCTGGAAAAAATAATCCCGCCTCCCGAACCCGGCGCACGGCGGGTTCGGGAGGCGGGGGAACAGTTTCGCGCGCCTCCGGATGCAAGGCGCGGCCCGGTGCGGCCTGCTCTATCCGGCCATGGATTTAAGGCGTCCCGCCAGTTCGGCCAGGGTCTGCACGTCGCGTGAGGATTCGTCCACGGCCTGCGCGGTCTCGTCGGCGATGCGCGAGATGTCCGCGATGCTGCGGTTGATCTCCTCGGAGGTCGCGGACTGCTGCTCGGCGGCCGAAGCGATGGAGTGCACGCGATCCGTGGTCTGGGCCACGAGCCTGACGATCTCGGCCAGCGACTCGCCTGCGTGGCCGGCCAGTTCCGTGGCGGCCTCCACGGCCTTGGCCGCGCCATCCACGTCGCGCACGTTGCGCTTGGCCCCTTCCTGGATGGAGGTGATGGCCTCGCCCACTTCCTTGGTGGCGTTCATGGTTTTCTCGGCGAGCTTGCGCACCTCGTCCGCGACCACGGCGAAACCGCGTCCGGCCTCGCCCGCTCGCGCCGCCTCGATGGCTGCGTTCAGAGCCAGCAGGTTGGTCTGGTCCGCGATGTCCGTGATGACGTTCATGATCTGGCCGATGCCCTCGGCCATGCGCCCGAGTTCGCCCATGCCGTCCTTCATGGACAAGGCCTGCTGCCGCACCTGCCCGATGGCCGCGACCACGTTGGCCACGACCTTGGCCCCGGCCTCGGCGCGCTTGCGCGCGTCGCCGGCGAATTCGGCCGTCTCCGAGGCGTTGCGGGCAACTTCCATGACCGTGGAGTTCATCTCGTTCATGGCTCCGGCCGTACCCATGACGTGATCGCGCTGGCGCGCGGCGTCGGCCGTGATCCGCTCGAAGGCCTGCGAGAGGTGCCCGGCGGTCGAGGAGACGCGGCTGGCGGCCTCGGATATCTCGGCGTTGACCTTTTCCAGACGCTCCATGTTCTCCGTCAGCAAACGCTCCTGCAAAACCATCTCGGTCACGTCTCGCGCGACCTCCACATAGCCGACCTTGCGGCCGTGACAGTCGTGCACCACGTCGCCCGTGGGCTTGATGAAATGCGGCTTCTCGCTGCTGCCGATGTTGATGACCTCGGCCGTGAAGAAGCCCTGTATCTGCTTGGCCTGGTGAATTGGGCAGTTGTCCGTGCCGCAGGACTCGGTCCTGAAGAGGTCCGCGCAACGGTGTTTCTTCATTTCTTCGAGCGACTTGCCGAGCAATTTCTCTGTGGCTTTGTTGGCCATAAGCATCTTGAAATCGTCGTCCACGGCGAAGATCGGGTCGGGCACGGCGTTGAGCATGTTCACGTACCCCTCGGACTCGCACATCACGGCGTCGATCTTGCGCATCAGCCGGTTGAACCAAGTTGCCAGTTCACCGATCTCGTCCCTCTGGCGCACGTCGATTTCCTGTTTCAGGTCCGCCTTGTCCTGGGCGATGTCCTGGATGACGCCCACGATGCGGCGCACCGGCGAAAGCACGTAGCGGGTCACGAGCACGGCCACGAGCAGACCCGGGATCACGAGCAAGGCGACCATGACGCCGACGACGACGTTTTTGACTCCGCCGATGATGCCCTGCGCGGCCGCCGTGTCGAGCGCGTGGACGATGACGCCGATCTGCTCGCCGCGGTAATCGCGGACCGGGAAGCCGGACAGCGAAATGCTCCCGTGATCCTCGATGGACGGGGCGGACGCAGCCTTGGCCAGGAAAGCGGCGCTCACCAGAGCACCGAGGCTCGTGTCGCGCATCTGCGTGACCTGCACGAAGCGGCCGTCGAGCACGGGATTCTTCGCAGGGTCCTGCAAGCTGGTTGCGATGGAGAGCAGGTCCGCGTTCATGTAGAGGATGAGGTTGCCTTCGTCCGCGGCGGCGCTGGCCAGCACGGCGTCGAAATCGGCCAGGGCCTCGACCGAGCCGAGCTGTCTGCCGGACGTGTCCTTGATGGGCGCGAGGCCCCGGATGGCGAAACCGCCCCGGCCGACCTCGATTCCCTTGACCGGCCGTCCGGTGCGATTGACTTCGATGACTGTGGGGCGAAACGACTTGAGGTCGTCGGAAACGTCCACCCAGCGATCGCCCACGCGGTGGTTTTTCTCACGCCACAACCGCACCAGGCTTCGCGCCGTGGGCAGATGGAAGTGCAACTCCAGGTTCTTGCCGAACACGGCCTTGTATCCGGCGGCCGCGCCGGAAAGCTTGGCCCTGAGCATGGCGCGCGCGGTCTGGGCCAAGGGGTCGTTCTCATCGTCGAGATTCCCCATGTGCGCGAATTCGTACGCTTCGAGCACGTCGGGAAGCTGCGAGAAGGAGGACGCGAGTTCAAGGGCGGCGGTCGCGGCTTGGTCGATGCCGTTTTGCACCTCCCGGGCCTTGGCCTCGGCCTGTTCGCGCACGTTCATGACGGTCATTTCGTCGAGCTGACGCGTGACGACCACGAAACTCACGACGCCGAGCACGAGCACTGTGACCACGAGCGGCAGAATGAACTTTAACCTGATGCCCATGACCTTCCCCCAAAGCGCGTCGCACCTTCAGGGCGCGCTCGCCGGTTGCCGCCCTTTTCAGACTTTTGCGGGCGGATATTGACCGATATATTGCGAGGAATAGCAACCTGCTTATTCGATGCAATGATAAGATTAGGCTTGTGAAAAATAGGCCGCACAGCGAATGCGGGGGGCGCTCGCTTGCGCTAAAAATCTCGACCGCTCGGGATGCCCGAGGCCTATCGTTTCAGGGCGGAGCTTCAGGGGGACTTCAGGGGCAGGGGCGTCAGGCGTGGAAGACGGACGCGCTTGAAAGAGGCGGCGCGGGAACGGTTCGGACGTGGGGGACAAGACCAACCGGCAACGGCCGCGACTCCCATGTCAGTCCTGGAAACGAGGACGCGGGCAAGAGCGTGGCTTCGTCGCCGGTCTCCCACAGGCCCAACTCCGCGTTGCGGCGCGGCAGGCCAGGATGCAGGCGGAGTCCGCCGTCCTTGTCGCGGGCGAGGTAAAGCGGCATCGGCACTCCTTCAAAATACGAAGTGCCACTTTATATTCTACGAAACCGAACAAAAGCAAGCAATTTTGATCGATCATTCCGAAATGGCGGGAAGCTCATTCTCAGCGCGACGGCCGGGCGCGTACAGAAAACGCTACAGGCAGCTCGGCAAATCCCGGCGCTACTCGAGTTCGCGCGCGGTCCACAGGCAGCGGCCGCGGATGCGGAAGTGCTCGCCCCTGGGCACCGGGGTCTCGACGCCGCCATTGTCCGAGACAAGGATCACCCCCGAAGACCCCATGCGCAACCGCTTGATGCAGATGCCGTCGCCGACCTCCACGAGAAAGACGCGGCCCTCGGCAAAACCGGTGCGCGACTCGTCGCAGAGCACGATACTGCCGTCGGGGATCGTGGGATGCATGGAGTCGCCGTCGGCCCGGACCACGACCATGCGCTCGGGGTTGCCTTTGGTACGCAGCCAGTCGGTGCGAAACGCCAAGTGTGACTTGACCTTGCGAGAGGTGCGCTGACTCTCGCCACCCATGCTTGGCACGGCCTCGAGGAACGGCACCGGGGTTATGCCTTCCCCGCCGTAGGCTGACAAGGGCTCGGGCAAGGGAAAGGCGGCCTTGCCCTCGCTCGCGCCCTTGAACATGGCCCGCCCCATGGCCAGCATCTCCTCGTAGGGCACGCCCAGGAAACTGGCGATGTAACGCCGCGTTTCCTCTGTGCCGCCGCCCCGGCCGTGCTTGATGTCGGCGATGTAGGACGATTCCTTGCCCAAGGCCTTTGCCAGCCGCGCCTGCGTGCCGCGCGGCCGCTCGCCAAGCAGCCGCTTGAGCGCGGCGCCGAATATTTTGCCGGTGCTCAGGTCGTACATAATAAAATCTTACCAGATTATTTCGCACAAGGCCATTCGAAATTTCAGAATCTATCGCTTGCATTTTGCGATTTAATAGAATAATCTTTCTCGACCATGCACGCGGCTCACCGGCGCACCGCTTTTTGCCCGGGATGTGGCCGTATCGTTCGTGAACCGGCGTTCGCCCTCGTTGGACACAGGGTCTTACGCCAAGAATTCGAGGGGGTTACACAGATGCAAAAGGCCACACCACAAACGCCGCAGGCTCACACACGCATGCCGCATGCGCCGCTTGAGCCCCTGCAAAACGCCACTCCAGGCACCGCCGCACTAATCGGATACCAGCCGAGACACTTCGATCTCGCCGAACTCGTGCCGCCGGAGATGCACCGTGCGCAGTCCGCCGAGCGGCTGTGGGGATTGCTCGACGCGCGCATGCTGTGGAGCATCGACGCCCTGCGCGACATCTACGGCCCGATGGTCTGCAACACCTGGGCCGCGGGCGGCGAGCACCGCTACCGGGGGCTCCGGCCCCACGACTGCTCCGTGGGCGCGGCCCTTTCCGACCACAAATTTGGGCGAGCGGTGGATATCGTGCCCGTGCGGACCACGGCCGAGGCCATCCGGGCCGACATCAGGGACGCCGAGCGGCGCAGCGGAGAGAACCCGGCCTTCGCCTGGATCAGCGTGGTCGAGACGAACGTCTCCTGGCTTCACCTGGGATTTCGCAACCACCCGCGCGACGCGCGCGGGATTCTCTGGGTGGAGGGATAAACCATGCCGATCGTGCTCATCGGCCGCAAGGCCATCGCCCAAGCCATCGGCGTCGGCTACAACACCATCCCGCACTTGGCGGAAAAGGAGGGGCTGCCCGCCTGGCAGGACGGCGGCCGGGGCATCTGGAAGGCCCTGCCCGACGACCTGACTCAGTGGCTACGCCGTCGCCGCCGCCGCTCCCGCACCGTCCGGCGGACATCGCCAACGTCCCGCTCTTCCGGCCGCGCATCCTGACCGCTTTTTCCACATTCTTCTTGTCCACTCCCAGCAGCCCGAACAAAGATGACCGAAAGCGGCCCCGCGTAAATGGGGCCGCTTTCGAGTTGCCACCACGTTTCGCCTGCCAAGCCGCACAAGGGGCTCCGGAAGCCAGGCGCAAAAAATCTTCAAGGCTGCGGCATGATGCCGGGAACAGAAAACACGCACGAATTTGGATATTTTCGCGGCACCTCACACATGGCGCCGTTTCAGTGGCCTGAGCGCGCGATGCGCATCCCGAAAATAAACTCCGGCAGACAGCCCCGGCCGTTGCGCATCAAGCCAAGGCCCTCGCGCTCCTGCCCCTTCCGGCCGTCTGGACGACCCGGCTGATCTCGCCGATGGAGTTCAGGACCGGCTTGCTGAAAAACACGTTCCTTCCTTCGGGGAAAACGCCCTCCCCTATCCCGCGCAGATCGTGGTGCGCACTGATGAAAAAGAATCTCGACCGCCCCGCCACCCCTCTGGCGCGTTCGATCAGACGCATAAGCTTGCAGGCCGTGACGCCATCGATTCCAGGCATGATGATGTCAAGGATGACCACGTCGTAAGGCGCACCTTCATCGATGGCCTTCCCGAACATGTCCAGGGCCTCTTCGCCGTCGTTCGCCGTGTGCACGGTGCTCGACCGGCCAAGGATCTTCTCCAGGACCGTCCTGTCCATGCGGTCGTCATCTGCGATGAGCATGCGCATCGGGCCTCCTCGCCGCGCCATGGAACAAAGGGGCAGGGCACTTCCAGAATAAACCAGAAATCAGTCATGCTGACAAGTGTGCGATCGGCTGCAAACAGCGTGAAACAAACCTTACGAGAGCAACTGCGGCGTGATCCATGAACCGTGGATGAACGAAAACGACTGCGGTGCAAGGCACTCGGGGCGGGGGCGAAAGCGGGGATCGAAAATGTGGGAAAAATACAAGAACGCGAGCCGAAAATATTTTTTTCACCGGCTTTCATCTGCCCCGACTTTGGCCACCCAGACCGAAAACGACCGGAACCGACAACATGCACGGCCCCCCTGGGGAACGCCCGAGCGCGGGGCACGCGGACGCGGGAAAATCTCTCAATCGGACTGTCGGGCGCGCTCCTCGCGCACAATGTCCAGGATATACTGGCCGTAACTGTTCTTGCTCATCTCGCGGCCCAATTCCTCCAGCGCGTCCAGCCCGATGAAGCCCATGCGGTAGGCGATCTCCTCGATGCAGGCCACGACCACGTCCTGGCGCTGCTGGATGACCTGCACGAATCCGGCCGCCTGATGCAGCGACTCGAAGGTGCCCGTGTCGAGCCAGGCGTGGCCGCGTCCCAGGAATTCCACGCGTAGTTCGCCGCGCGCCAGATAGGCGTTGTTCACGTCCGTGATTTCAAGCTCGCCCCGAGACGAAGGCAAAAGCTCCTTGGCGATCTGAACCACCGTGTTGTCGTAGAAGTAGAGCCCCGTGACCGCGTAGCGCGACTTGGGCTTGCTTGGCTTCTCCTCGATGCTCTTCACGCACCCGCTCGCGTCGAACTCCACCACGCCGTAGCGTTCGGGGTCCTTGACCTTATAGCCGAAGACGATGCCGCCCTTAATCAGCCGCGCGCACTCCTGCAGCTTCCGCGACAAGCCGTGGCCGTGGAAGACGTTGTCGCCGAGCACGAGGCAGACCGGGTCTGGGCCGATGAAGTCCTCGGCCAGGATGAAGGCCTGGGCCAGCCCCTCGGGCCGGGGTTGCTCGATGTAGGTCAGCGAGAGGCCGAGTTGTTCGCCCGTGCCGAACATGCGCTCGAAGCGCGGCAGATCCTCGGGCGTGGAAATCAGGGCGATCTCACGAATGCCCGCAAGCATGAGCACGGAGAGCGGATAATAGACCATGGGCTTGTCGTACAGCGGCAAAAGCTGTTTGCACACGCCCCGCGTGATGGGGGAAAGCCGTGTGCCCGATCCACCGGCCAGAATGATGCCCTTCATGCTCTCTCCTTTCTCCTCCGACGCTCCCGCGCCCTTGCGGGGCCGGGTTCCTTGCCATGCGCGCGAGAGCGTTCTATATTACCTGAAGCTGAAAACATGCAATATTTTCTGCTCCGAAGTGTCACGACTGGCCCGCCTCTCGCAAACCACGGCGGCCAAGCCGCGGGAACAAAAGGCCTTTAGCCTCGTGCTCCCGGCAATACCTGCAAGCAACAGCGAACCGCAACCCCGGGAGACCAATGGCGCGCGGACCCTTTGTCCATCTTCCCCTGGCCGGGCTGGTCATGATCCTCTTCTTCGTGGGACTCATATTCCTGTTCGTCATCATCCAGGTGGGAGCCATCACCATCGCTTTCGCCAAGCTCGGCCTGACGCCACAACAAGGCTTCATGCTGCTTCTGGCCACCTTGATCGGGGCGGCCGTTAATCTGCCGCTGCTCCGCACCGGCCGCCAGGTGCGCGTCTGTGTCCCCGACCTCTCGGCCCTTTTCCGCCACCAGCGCGGCCCCTGGATGCGCTGTGAGGAGGGCCGCCTCGTGGATCAGACCATTGTGGTGAACATGGGCGGCTGCCTGATTCCCTGCCTGCTCTCGTTCTGGCTCGTCTCACGCATGGGGCTGACCGTTCCCTTGATCGCGGCCACGGTCCTGGTCAGTCTGGTGTGCTACAAGCTGGCCAGACCCGTGCAGGGCGTGGGCATCGGCATTCCCATTCTGGTGCCGCCCCTGATCACGGCCCTGGCGGCCATCACCCTGGCCCCGCCCGACCACGCCCCGGCCGTGGCCTACGTGGCCGGGTCCATGGGCACGCTCATCGGCGCGGACGTGCTGCACCTCATGAACAGACGGACCATGAGCGCGCTCGAGGCCCCCACGCTGTCCATCGGCGGCGCGGGCACCTTCGACGGCATCTTCATCACCGGCATCCTGGCCGTGCTCCTGGCCTGACGCCATGCGCCAAAAACCCCTGGTGGTCATAAGCGCCTGTCTGGCCGGGCAGCGCACCCGCTACAACGCGGCCCTGATCCATTCGCAGCGACTGATCGACTTCCTCACCGAGCGCTTCCGGCTTTTCCCCGTCTGCCCCGAGGTGGAGGCGGGCCTGCCCGTGCCGCGCGAGCCCATCAACCTCCACGGCTCTCCCCTCGCTCCCTCGCTGATCGGGGTGCAGACCGGCGCGGACTACACCTTCCGCGTCACCGAGCGCTGCCTGGAAATACTGGATCATTTGGAGCACGACCCGCCCTCGGGCATGGTACTAAAAAGCCGCTCGCCGACCTGCGCCGCCGTGACCCCGATTCCGGTGCACGACACCATGGCTCGGCCCTCGGGCCAGGCTTTGGGCGTATTCGCCCGGCTGGCCCGCCGCCGCTTTCCCGACGTGCCCGTGGCGGACGAACGCATCCTGTCCTTCTCACCGGCCCTGGACGGCTTTGCGCGCGTGGTCGGCGCCAAGGCCTATACCGAGGCCGCGCCCCCGGAGGAGAACTCATGATCGAGTGCGCGACCATCGGCCTGACGGCCCCCGAAGGCCTGGCCCTGGACGCGGGCGACATGTGCGCCCTGGCCAGCGCGCCGCTGTTCCACGCGCCCGTGCCCGTGCTGATCTGCGACCCGTCCGGCCCCTGCCTTCGCGCGGGCCAGACTCTCTCGCGCGACGGCCAGCCCGTCTTCAGGGTCGCGGGCCGCATGGTCTGGCCCATGGACAGGCCCGCGCCCGTGGTCGCGGCGCTGACCGCGCTTCGCCCCACGGCCCTTCCGGGCCAGGCGGAGTTCAGCGTGGCCACGGACGGCTTCTCCCTGGCCTGGATCACCCTTTCCGACAAGGGCAGCCGGGGCGAACGCGTGGACGCCTCCGGCCCCCTGATCGAGGAGATGGCCCGCGCCGACATGCCCGTGAGCATTGCGCGCGGCCAGGTCATCCCCGACGACCTCGGCCTTTTGCGAGGCCTCCTGGCGACGCTCGCGCTCATCGAGGGCTTCGACGTCATCCTGACCACCGGCGGCACGGGCCTTGGCCCGCGCGACATCACGCCGGAGGCCACCTTGCCGCTCATCGAAAAGCGCCTGCCCGGCTTTGAACGGGCCATGACCGCCGTGTCGCTGCAAAAGACCCCGCACGCGGCCATCTCGCGCGCCGTGGCCGGGACCATCGGGCAGAGCATCGTGGTCAACCTGCCCGGCTCGCCCAAGGCCGTACGCGAGACGCTTCAGGCCATTTTGCCAGCCCTGCCCCACGCCGTGGAGAAGCTGCGCGGCGACCCGGCCGACTGCGGGGGATAGCAGGTCGTTGCGAGCGGCACCGCCTCGCAGACCGCTCAAAAGCGTCAGATGCAAGACGCAAGAAAAATTCAAGTCCGACGCGCATTACCAATACACGAAGGTTTGAACTTTTCGCGGCAACGCAGCAGGTGATGTTTTGGGGGCGGCCAGCCGGTCTCCGGGGGAGTGGTGTTCACAGACAAAAAGAAGTATGTTTTTTTCGCGCCTGACAAGGCCGACGAAGACCCGACAGCAATCCACGAACCCGCGCCGATCGCGACGCAAAAGGACCGCCAGCCGCAGCCATGGAACTCTTCAGGGCCGACCTGCACATCCACTCGCGTCACTCTCGGGCCACCTCCAGGGCCCTGACCCCGCGAAACCTCGCCGCCTGGGCCCTGGTCAAGGGTCTGGACGTGGTGGGCACGGGCGACTTCACGCATCCCAAATGGCTCGAAGAACTGGAGGAGGCCTGCGTCGAGGACGGCCGGGGTCTTCTCTCCCTGCGCTCGCAACAGGGCCTGGCCTCGGAGATCGAAAGCCTCGACGGATTTCTGCCGCCTGGGCGCGTGCGCTTCATGCTCCAGGCCGAGATCAGCTCCATCTACAAGCGCGGCGGCCGGGTGCGCAAAATCCACAACCTGATCTACGTGCCCGGCTTCTCTCAAGCCAAAAAACTCAACGAAAAGCTCTCCGCCATAGGCAACCTGACCTCCGACGGCCGCCCGATCCTGGGCCTGGACGCGCGGCACCTGCTGGAGATGGTCCTGGAACTGGGCGGCATGGCCTTTCTCGTGCCCGCGCACATCTGGACGCCGTGGTTCTCGCTCTTCGGCTCCAACTCCGGCTTCGACTCCGTGGAGGAATGCTTCGGCGACCTCGCGCACGAGGTTTTCGCCCTGGAGACGGGCCTGTCCTCCGATCCCGAGATGAACCGCCTCATCTCCAAGCTCGACCGTTTCCGCCTGATCTCCAACTCCGACGCCCACTCGGGCGAGAAGCTCGGCCGCGAGGCCAACATCTTTTCGGGCGAGGTCTCCTACGAGACCATCTACCGCTCGCTCAAGGGCGAGGGGCTGGGCCACGAGTTCCTGGGCACGCTGGAGTTCTTCCCCGAGGAGGGCAAGTACCACCTCGACGGCCACCGCAAGTGCGGCGTGGTGCTCGAACCCCGCGAGTCCAAGGCGCGCGGCGATCTCTGCCCGGTCTGCGGCAAGCCGCTGACGCTCGGCGTCCTGCACCGCGTCATGGACCTGGCCGACCGCGAGACTCCCGTGACGCCGCCGGGGCAGCCTGGTTTCACCTCGCTCATCCCGCTTTCCGAGGTCATCGGCGAGGTCCTGGGCGTGGGGCCCGCCACCAAGAAGGCCCGCGCGCTCTACACCAAGGCCGTCTCGCGCATCGGCTCGGAAATGGCCGTGCTGTGCGACGCGCCGCCCGAGGAACTGGTCCGCGTCCACCCGTTGCTCGGCGAGGCGCTCTCGCGCATGCGCGCGGGCAAGGTCATCCGCGAGCCCGGCTTCGACGGCCAGTTCGGCGTCATCTCGGTCTTCTCCAAGGCCGAAAAGAGCCAGATGCGCCAGGGTCGCTTCCTGGCTCCGGGCTTCTCCCCCTCCGCCAAATGCGGACAAAAGGCGGCCGCGCCGTCGGATTCCCTTACACCGCCTGCGCCCGATTCCGACGTTTTTGGCGGGAAAACCGCCCCGGACGTGCCTGCCGCCCCGCGCCGCGACAAACCCAGCCCGCGCGAGATTTCCTACAACGCCGAGCAGCAAGCGGCCATCGCGGCCGGACCGGGACCGGTGCTGGTGGTGGCCGGACCCGGCACGGGCAAGACCCAGACGCTCATGGGCCGGGTCCAGGCGCTGCTCGCCAAGGGCGTGCCCGCACGCGAGATCCTGTGCCTGACCTTCACCCGCCGCGCGGCCCAGGAGATGCGCGAACGCCTGGCCGCATCGGGCCGCGACGCGGACAGCCTGCCCCAGGCCGACACGCTGCACGCCCTGGCCTTCGAATACTGGGCCGGGGCCTACGACGAGGCCCCCACGGTCATGGACGAGGAGTCCAGCCGCCGCGTCTTCGCCGAATGTCTGCCCGAGCTGACCGGACAGCGGCTGCGCGCGGCCTACGACGGCTACATGCTGGCCCGCGAAAGTCTGGCCGTGAGCGAAGAGATGGCCGAGGCCTTCCGCCCCTACGTCAAGAAAAAGGAATACTGGAACCTGGTCGATTACGCCGACCTTCTGGAATTCTGGCGCGAGCAGATCGAGTCGGGCATCTACGTGCGCCGCCACACGCACCTGCTGGTGGACGAGGTCCAGGATCTCTCGGCCCTGCAACTGGCCGTGGTCAAGGCCCTGGCCGGACCAGAGGGCCGGGGACTGTTCGCCATCGGCGATCCCGACCAGTCCATCTACTCCTTCCGGGGGGCCCTGGCCGACGTCTCGGCCGATCTTGCGGCCGTGTGGCCCGATCTTTCCGTGGTCCGCCTCTCGGAGAACTACCGCAGCGCAGCGCCCATCCTGTCGCTCGCAGCCGCGCTCATGCCTGGACGCTCGCCGCTCGTGGGCCACAAGCCCGAGCGCGGCGAGCAGCTCTTCTTCACCGCGCCCGACGCGGCCCGCGAGGCGGCCTGGATCGCCGAGCGCGTGCGCAACCTGCTCGGCGGTGGCTCGTCCACCCTCGACGGCGGCGCGGGCGCGGGACTCTCTCCCGGCGACGTGGCCGTGCTGGTGCGTCTCAAGTCGCTGGCCCCGCCCATCCGGCGGGCGCTCGAACGCGTGGGCGTGCCCTGCGCCGTGCCGGAGATGGAAGCCTTCTGGAACGAGCCGCGCGCCGCGGCGATCCTGACCACGGCCAAGGAATTCCTGGGCATGACCGGCCCGGAGGAGCCAACAGGCGTCCTGGGCACCAACCTGACCATCCCCGAAAAGGTGCTGGCGCGCGGGCCTCTCGGCCTTGCGGCCTTTTTGCAGGACGCCGCGCCCTTTGACCGCGCATTCTGGCAGGGCCGAGCCTTCCGCGAGCTTTCACGTTCCTTTGACGAACAGGGCGGCTGGGCCGGGTTGATCAACTGGGTGGACTTGCAAAGCGAGATCGAGCAGGTGCGGCAAAAGGCCGAGAAAGTCCAGATCATGACCCTGCACGCGGCCAAGGGGCTCGAATTCGAGGCGGTCTTCCTGCCTGCCCTGGAGGACGGCATTGTGCCTTACGCGGGCGCGGGCGTGCTCACTGGCAAGATAGGAGGCGGGGCAGAATCCGACGAAGGCAGGCCGCCCCTGGACGAGGAACGCCGCCTGTTCTACGTTGGCCTCACGCGCTCCAAGGGGCGGCTGTACCTTTCGCGGGCAGTGGCGCGAGAATTGTACGGACGCGAACTGAAGCTCGTGGGTTCGCGCTTCCTCGACGTGCTGCCCGACGGCTTGCTCAAGGCGTCCGCCCTGGTGCCGCGAACCATGCGCCAGGAGCGCCAGATTTCCCTGATATGAAGAAGACTCAAGGAACGAAGGACCGGACAGGGCGCGGTGGAAAATACGGTGAGCCTGGGCGGCCTGAAAGAAAGGACGCGGGCTCTCAGCCCACGCGGCAATACACGAGACGTTCGTAGGCGAGGCATAAGCGCCTGGCCGTGCCCCTGCGCATGCCCAGGTCCGTGAGACGGCAATAGACATGCAACGGGTTGAACGCGTGCTGAAAATACATCCTGAACCTTTTCATGAACCCACTCCTGTCGTTCCGGTCCTGCGACCTGAAACGCACACTTCGACTCAAGCAAATTGCGTGCCTTTTGCGATTAGTCAAGGGGTCGGCATACGGCGCGGCCACATGCTGTCGTCAATCTCATCGGCCCTGGGCGGAAAAAGTTTATGCCCCTGAAAAAACAGACTTCTGAAGGCCCGCTCACACTCAGCGTCGGCCCCACCGACTTCCCCTTCCGCCTGGCCGCGCCCTCCTGGGTCTGGCCCGGAACCGTGGGCGAGAACTGCCGTCGTCTGGGCGAAGTCTTCGACGAGGTCGGCATCGTCCTTTTCGAATCCCAGGCGAGCTTGGCCTACACCGAGGAAGACCTGCCCCCGACCATGGCCGAACTCTCGCTGCGTTACCACCTGCATCTGCCTCTGGACCTGCCGTGGAGCCAGGGCATCCTGGCCGTGCGCCACATTATCGAGGGGCTGCTCGACAAGACCGCCTTCCTCGATCCCTGGAGCTTTGTGCTGCATGCCCCGCCGCACGCCAAGCTTCTGGACGAGGTGGCCTTCTGTTTCATCCACCAGGGCATCAAGCCCGACCGCATCCTCCTGGAGAACACCAAGGAATTCAACCCCCTGGAGTTCTGGTGCGACATCCGCTACCTGGGCCTGAACGTCTGCCTCGATCTTGGGCACCTCATCGCCTACAACCAGGAGCGGCTTTTGGACCTGCCCCGGCTGTGGCCGCGCGTGAAGCTGTTGCACCTGAGCGCGCCCGGCGACGGCGACCGCCATCTGCCGCTGACCGAGCTCGACCGCGAGGGACGCCGCCTGCTCCGCGTCATCCTCTCGCGCATGGGGCCCGACACCGTGGTCATGCCCGAGGTCTTCGAACCCGAGGGGCTGGCCGAGTCCCTGGCCGTCCTGCATCACGTCATGACCACCTCGGCGGGCTGAGATGATCGCCCTGGTGCTCGGCGGGCAGTCATCGGGCAAGTCCGACCACGCCCTGGCCATGCTTGCGAACGCGCCCGCGCCCCGCGCCCTCCTGGTCACGGGTCGAGCCGAGGACCCGGACTTCGCCCGCCGCATCATGGCCCACAAACAGGGCCGAGACGCCGCCCTGCCGGTGATCGAAGCGCGCGAGAACCTGTCGGAAGAGCTTACACGTCTTGGCGCGGCGCAAACCTCCGTGCTCGTGGACAGCCTTGATTTCTGGCTGTTTTCCTGCATCATGTCGGACACGCTCCAAGCGCAGGCCGATGCGCTGTGCGAGGCGCTCCGGGCTTTTGCGAGCCAGGGGCCCTCGGTCGTCGTGGTCTCGCAGGAGGCCGGGCTTTGCCCCGTGGCCGGGGATGGCGCGACCAGGGCCTTCGTGCGCGAGCTCGGAGCCGTGAACCGGCGCGTGGCCACATTGGCCGACGAGGCCTGGTTCGTGGCCGCCGGGCTGCCGCTCAGGCTCAAGGGCTGAGACGAAACAAGGAGAAACCATGGCCTATTTCCGGGTGCTGGCCGAGGAGATGAAGCGGCTCATCGGGCTTCTCGACAAGAAGCAGCGCTGGCTGATCCTGATGAACGCCGATCCGGACTCCATGGCCTCGGCCATGGCGCTCAAGCGCATCATCGGCCGCCGGGTGGCCAAGGTGAGCCTGGCCCACATCAACGAGGTGCGCAGGCCCGACAACCTGACCATGATCCGCACCCTGCGCATCCCCACCCACATGCTCACCAAGCGCATGCCCTCGCACTACGACCGTCTCGCCCTGGTCGACTCGCAGCCGCACCACAATCCAGCCTTCGAGGGCCTTGAATTCTCCATCGTCCTCGACCATCATCCGCTCAAGGCCGAATCGCCCGTCGCCGCTCCCTTCACGGAGATCAGGACCGAATACGGGGCCTGCTCCACCCTGCTCACGGAATACCTCTACAACCTGGGCATCAAGCCCTCCCCGCTCCTGGCCACGGCCCTGCTCTACGGCATCAAGTCCGACACCCAGAGCTTCGAGCGTAATTTTTGCGACACGGACGTGCGCGCCTTCCGCCATCTGACCAAGTTCGCCAACCAGATGGCCCTGAAGAAGATCGTGCGCAGCGAATACCACCTGCACTGGCTGCACTATTTCCGCGCCGCGCTCGAACGCCTGGAGATCTGCGAACACGGGGCCTACGTCTACATGGGCGAGGTGGAGAACCCGGACATTCTGGTCATCCTGGCCGACTTCTTCCTGCGTGTGCACGAGATCAACTGGACGGCCATCGCCGGTAAGTGCGGCCCCACGCTGGTCGTCATCTTCCGGGGTGACGGCCTGGAGCAGGACGTGGGCGTCATGGCCAGCGAGATGTTCGGCGACGTGGGCAGCGCGGGCGGCCATCGCCAGGCTGCGCGGGCCGAGATCGACCTGAAGGCCCTGAAGACGTCGCCCGAAATCCTGCTCTGCTCGCGCTTCGACGGCAAAAAATTGCAGTGCTGCACCGAGCACATGCCCACCGCAACCCCGGACGCCTGACGCCATGCCCCTCAAGGATCGATTGAACCTTTCCGCCGAGCCCGTCTTTCTCGTGGACGGTTCCGCCTTCGTCTACCGCGGTTTCTATGCCTTTCGCGACATGAGCACACGCGAAGGCTTTCCCACCAACGCGCTCTTCGTTGTCCTGCGCATGATCATGAAGATCCTGCGCGAAGAAAAGCCACGGGCCATCGGTTTCTTCCTCGACGGCAAAGGCCCCACCTTCCGCAACGAGATATATTCCGAATACAAGGCCCAGCGCCAAGCCACGCCGGAAGACCTCCTCGTCCAGATCGAGCCCATCAAGGAGGCGTTGCGCCTCTTCGGGCTGCCGGTCATCGTCTCCGAGGGCGGCGAGGCCGACGACTGCATCGCCTCGCTGGCCGAACGCCTGCGGCCAAGCCACCCTGTGATCATCGTCGGCGCGGACAAGGACCTCAAGCAGTGCCTGGCCGAGCGTGTCTGGCTGTGGGATCCGGCGGGCAAGCAGGACAAGCTCACGGGGCTGGCCGAATTCACGGGCGAGACCGGCCTTGCGCCGTCGTCGTGGCCGGACTTCCAGGCCCTCACGGGCGACTCCTCGGACAACATCCCGGGCGTCCCGGGCATCGGCCCCAAGTCCGCGGCCGAAATCATGGCCCGCTTCCCCACCCTGGAGGCCATCTGGCAAGGGCTCGATGAACTGCCCGAGAAGTACCGCAAGAAGCTCGATGGCCGCCTGGAGGACGCGCTCAGGTGGCGCGAGCTGACGCGGCTGCGCACCACGTTCTGCCACACCACCGACCTGGCCGCGCTCACGCCCGCCGCGCCGGACATCGCGGGCCTGAAGGAATTCATGGCCCGCTACGAATTCGGCTCCCTGGCGCGCGAGCTTTCCACCCTGCCCGCGCCGCAAAAAGCCGCGTCCGTGGCCGCGTCAAGCGCCAAGGCCGGGGGCATGAGCCTGCTGGATTACGTGAATGGGCCGAAAGCCGAGCCAAAGAGTTCGGCCGAGCGCGTCGCCACGCCTGGGGAGTTGCCGGAACTTTCGGGCATGCACGTTGGCCTTGCGCCGCTGCCGGACGGCATGGCGCTCGGCCTTGACGGCCGCGAACTGCTCTACACGGGCGACGAAGCCGCCCTGGCCAAGGCCCTGGCCGCGCCCCAGGCCGGACCAGCGAGCCTTGCCGCGCCCTCCTTCAAGGATATCCTGGCCCGGCCCAGGGCGGCCGGGGCCTGGCGCGCCCTGCCCTTCGCCAAGGTGCGCGACCTGGGGCTCATGGCCTATCTCCTGAACCCCGAGGAACGCGAGTACGGCCTCACGCATCTGCTCGCGGCCTACGAGGCCGACCCGGACATGCCGTCCCTGCCCGACGACGCGCCGGGCCTTGCCGCGCGCTCCTTGGGCGAGCTGCTCGCCAAGCGCCTCAAGGCGGCCGGCATGGAGCGCCTCTACGCCGAGCTCGAACTGCCGCTGCTGCCGGTCCTGCGCGACATGGAGGAGGCAGGCGTGGCCATCGACCTCGGGGCCTTCGAGAGCTTCCTGGACGAGGTCACGGACAAGCTCGCGGAACTGACCGAGGCCATCCGCGAGGCGGCCGGGCTTTCGCCCGGCGAGGAGTTCAACGTCCGCTCCTCGCACCAGTTGGCCGACCTGCTCTTCAACCGGCTCTCGCTCAAGCCGCGCGGCAAGACGCCCGGCGGGCTGCCCTCCACCTCGCAGGCCGTGCTGGAGAAGATGGCCGGGGAGCACCCGGTCATCGACCTGGTGCTGACCTATCGCGGCTACGAGAAGATGCGCTCCACCTATCTCGAACCGCTGCCGAGGCTGGTGGGGCCGGACGGCCGCATCCACACCACGTTCAACAACCTCTCCACGGCCACGGGCAGGCTTTCGAGCTCCAACCCGAACCTGCAGAACATCCCCATCCGGGGCGAGATGGGCGGCCGCATGCGCGCCTGCTTCACGGCCGGGCCGGGCCGCCTGCTGGCCTCGGCCGACTACTCGCAGATCGAGTTGCGGCTGCTCGCGCACCTGTGCGGCGACCCGGAACTGACCAAGGCCTTCGCCGCCGGGGAGGACATCCACGCGCGCACGGCCGCGATCCTGCACGGCAAGGAGCCGGGCGAGGTCACGCCCGACGAGCGGCGCGCGGCCAAGACCATCAACTTCGGCCTGCTCTACGGCATGGGGCCGCAGCGGCTGTCTCGCGAGCTGAAGATCACGCTGACCCTGGCCAAGGAGTTCATCGCCCGCTATTTCGAGCGCATGCCAGCGGTGAAGGCATTCTTCGAGGGCGTGGAGCGCGACGCGCGGCGCGACGGCTACGTGACCACCATGTTCGGCAGGCGGCGGCTTCTGCCGGGGCTGTTCTCGCGCAACGACAACGAGCAGGCCCAGGCCGTGCGCCAGGCCATCAACACGCGCGTGCAGGGCTCGGCCGCGGACATCATCAAGCTGGCCATGCTGCGCGCGCACGAGGACGAGCGGCTGCGCGCGCTCGGCGCGCGGCTGATCCTCCAGGTGCACGACGAACTGGTCATCGAGGCCCCCAAGGACGCCGCGCGCGAGGCGGGCGAACGCCTGGCCGGGATCATGACCTCGGCCGTGGATATCTCCGTGCCCCTGGCAGTGGACTGGGGCGTCGGCCCCACCTGGGCCGAGGCGCATTGACGGGCGGGCGCCTGACCGCCTTCAGGCGGCCGCGTCCCGATGTTGGCGCAAAGGCCCATTCGCTCGCCGCGACGCGGAAAAGCCGTTTTACCCTGGCCGTGCCCGTGCCGCCCCTGGAAGTTCCGGCGCGAATATTTCTCCCAGGCCAGCGAATATTCTTCCCCCTACCGTTTTTCCCCACTCCCTGCGGGCGGGAGTTGATGTTATGTTCCCCCGCAAACCGGAGGAGCAGCCGTGAAACTTCTGCAGGAATTCAAGGAATTCGCCGTCAAGGGAAACGCCGTGGACATGGCCGTGGGCATCATCGTGGGCGCGGCGTTCGGCAAGATCGTCAGCTCCATGGTCGCGGACGTGATCATGCCGCCCATCGGCCTGCTCGTGGGCGGCATCGACTTCAGCGACCTGACAGTGACCTTGAAGGCCGCGGCCGAGGACGCCCCGGCCGTGGTCCTGCGCTACGGCGTCTTCGTGCAGACCGTGGTGGACTTCGCCATCGTGGCCTTCGCCATCTTCATGCTGGTCAAGGGGATCAACATGCTGCGCCGCAAGGAGGAGGCCGCGCCCGCCGCGCCGCCTCCCGAGCCCGGCCCCGAAGAGAAGCTCCTGACCGAGATCAGGGACCTGCTCAAGAAGGGCGCGTAGCGGGCCGTGCCCAATGCGCCAGATGCAAGGCGCAAGAAACATTCAAGGCCGACGCGTATTTCAAATACGCGAGGGTTTGAGTTTTTCGCGGCAACGCGGCAGATGGGACTTTTTCACCGGCCTGTTTGGGGCGTCAGGCGTCGTCGCGCTCCCGAAGCCGCCCGCTGGCGTACTTGTGGAGCACCGAGGCGATGAGCGTCTGGTAGGGGATGCCCTCGATGAGCGCCCGGCGCTTGATGCGGTCGAGGTCGCGGCCCGAGATGCGGATGTTCAGCCGCCTGTCCTTGCGGAACATCTCGCGCGCGGCCGTTTCGTACCGGGCGCGGGCATCTGGGTCCAGGGGCTTCCATTCGCCCTTCTCGTATGATTCGAGGAGTTCCTGCTCCTCACGGTCGATCGCGCTCATTGACGCCTCCCAAGATAGTCCCGCGTCGCCTTGCGGCTCGGGATTACCGTCTTCAAGAAAATTTCGCGCTCGCTCTCCACGAACGGGACGAGGTACGCATACCCCTCGATGTCCACGATGAATATTCTCTGGCCCGGATATCTCGCCCGGTTCCCGTGTTCCACGACGTCCAGCAGCCCGCCCTCGGCGATGTGGACGAGAACGTCCTCGAAACAGACCCCGCGCTCGCGGCGCAGCATCTCGTTCTTCTCCTCGCTCCAGACGAACTCCTTCATGAATCGACCTATTATGCCATTGTGTGCCTTTTGGCAACAACGATCCGTCTGCCCCTTGCCCCTTGCATCTTGAGCATGCGGGATTATTGCGCTAGGGAAACGAGATACCCGGTCCGGCTCGCGCCACGGCGCGGTCCGAACAAAGCCTTCAAGGAGATCCGCATGACCGCCGACACCACGCCCGCCTCTCCCTGCTGCGAAGGCCCCGGCGGGCCCATCATGCCCGAGGTGACGTTCTCCACCTTCGTGCTCTCCCTGGCCTCCTCCGCACTCGTCCACCTGGGCGAGGTGCCCGAGCCCTCCAGCGGGGCCATGCAGGAGGACCTAGTCCTGGCCAAGCACACCATCGACATCCTGTGCATGCTCAAGTGCAAGACCGAGAAGTGCCTCGACGCCGACGAGAGAAAGCTGCTCGAGGACGTGCTCTTCGAACTGCGCATGAAATACGTGGCCAAAAGCAAGTAAGGACGAACATGCCCGCGAAACGCACCGCCGGACTGGTCGGAGTGACCGGCTACACCGGCATGGAACTGGCCCGGCTCCTGGCCGCCCACCCCTCCCTGGAGCTCGTGCGCGCCACCTCGCGCGGCGAGGCGGGCAAGCGCCTGGCCGACCTCTTTCCGCACCTGGAGCGCACCGCTCCGGGCGAGATCGTGGTCACCATGCCCGACGTGGCGGATCTCAAGAAATCCTGCGACGTGGTCTTTCTGGCCGTGCCCCACGGCACGGCCATGGACATGGCGGGCGAGTTGCTCGACGCGGGCGCTCGCGTGGTGGACCTCTCGGCCGACTTCAGGCTGCGCGACGCGGACATCTACGCGCAATGGTACAACCTGGCGCATCGCCGCACCGACCTGCTCGACCGCGCCGTCTTCGGGCTCGTCGAACTGTACCGCGAGGAGGTCAGGAACGCCTCGCTGGTGGCCAACCCCGGCTGCTACCCCACGGCCGCCATCCTGGGCCTTGCGCCGGCGCTTAAAGCCGGACTAATCGAGCCCGACGGCATCGTGGTGGACGCCAAGTCCGGGGCCACGGGCGCTGGGCGCGGCGCGAACACGGCCATGCTCTACTGCGAGGTGGCGGATTCATTCAGGGCCTACAACATCGGCAAGCACCGCCACACGCCCGAGATCGAGCAGGAGCTTTCCCGCGCGGCCGGGCAAGGCCTCACGGTCTCCTTCAACCCGCACCTGCTGCCCATGAACCGGGGCATCCTGGCCACCATGTACGGTCGCCTGACGCGGCCCGCGACAACGGCCGAGGTCCGCGAGATCTACGCCGAGCGCTACGCGGGCGAACGTTGGATACGGGTGCTGCCCGAGGGCGGCCTGCCGCAGACGCGCAACGTGCGCGGCACCATGTTCTGCGACATCGGGCTCGTGGCCGATCCGCGCACCGGACGGCTCGTGGTCCTCTCGGCCATCGACAATCTCTGCCGGGGAGCGAGTGGGCAAGCCCTGGCCAACGCCAACCTGATGCTCGGGCTGGACGAGTCCTTAGGACTCGACCTGCCTCCGTTCATGCCGTGAGATGGGGCTGACTTTGCGATCCGACGGCCTTGAACTCGAATCCGTCTTCGTCGCGCGTCAGCCCATTTTCGACCGCGACGAGAACATCTGGGGATACGAGCTTCTCTTCAGGTCCAGCCAGCAGGCCGGCACGTCCTGCATCGTCGATGACGACAACGCCACATCCCGGGTCATCGCCGACGGCTTCATGCTTGCTGGCGACGGCCTGAGCCACGGTTCCAAGCTGCTCATCAACTTTCCCGCGCGCATGCTCGTGGAGGACGCGGCCTTCGCCCTGCCTCCGGATATGTGTGTCATAGAGATATTGGAGACGGTGCGGCCCGAGCCCGAGGTCATCGCGGCCCTGCGACGCCTCAAGGACGCTGGCTACACCCTGGCCCTGGACGATTTTGTGGGCCAGCCCGGATTCGAGCCCATCCTTGGCATGGCCGACATCGTCAAAGTGGACATCCTCGGCCGCTCACCAAAAGACGTCATCGGCCTGTACAAGCAACTCAAGCCTTACGGCTGCAAGCTTTTGGCCGAGAAAATCGAGACCGTCAAAATCTACGAACTCACCAGACAACTCGGCTTCGAGTTCTTTCAGGGCTTCTTCTTCTGCAAACCCACGGTCATCACGGGCAAGAAGATCAGCAGCAGCGAGCTTTCCAAACTACAACTGCTGGAAAGACTTGGCCACCCGGACTACGACGTCAACGATCTGGCCCAGATCATCGCGGTGGACATCTCCTTGTCCTACCGGCTGCTGCGCTACATCAACTCGGCCGCCTTCTCGCTACGGGCCAAGATCGAATCCGTGCGCCAGGCCATCGTACTGCTCGGGCAGAAACAGCTTGCGCAATGGCTTCGCGTAGTGGTCATGTCCGACCTGTCGAACACGCGCAAGACCGGCGAGTTGGCCTTCGTCTCGGCCAAGCGCGCCCGGTTTCTGGAGTTGATGGCCGCCAAGACGGGGATGCCGTCCGAATCCATGTTCCTGCTCGGACTTTTCTCGCTGCTCGACGCCATTTTGGGCCAGCCCATGGAGGAGGTCATGCGCGACCTGCCGCTCGACGACGACATCCGCGACGCGCTCCTGGGCAAGAACTCCAAGGTGCTCGACTGGCTCAAGCTCGTGGAGACGTTCGACCGCGCCGACTGGGAGAAACTCGACGCGGCTCTGGATAAGCTGCACCTCGACCCCGAGTCGGCCGCCAAATCGCACGCCCAAGCCATGGCCTGGGCCGCCGAGATACTGGGACTCTCCACGCCCGAAGACGAAGCTCCGAAGCCTCGCGCTCCAAGCGCGCGCTGACCCATCAGACCTTGGCCTCGGCCGCGCACCCTCCCGCATGGCCGTTCATCTTCCTACGCGCATAGCCGTAGGCCATGCAGCCGAGCATGACCCCGCCCGCAATGACCGAGAACGGTCCGTGCGCCTCCTCGCCGGAAACCGCCACCCATCCCGCCACGTCCATGCCGAGACGGAAGTAGAGCCAGTTCGCGGCCGCGCCCATGAGCAGCGCGCATACGCCGATGGCCGCGACGTAGACCATGGCCGCGCGGCGGCCGAGCATACCCGCGACCACGGCCACGGTGGCCGCGTTGGTGGCTGGCCCGGCGAGCAGGAAGACCAGCGCCGCGCCGGGCGAAAGTCCCTTCATGGCCAGGGCCGCGACCAGGGGCGTGGTCGCCGTGGCGCAGACGTACAGCGGCAGGGACACAGCCAGGGCCGCGAGCATGGCCCAAAGGCCGGTGCCCAGGTTGTCCGAGAGAAGCTGCGGCGGCGCGAGCGCGATGAAGGCTCCGGCAGCCAGCGCCCCGGCCATGAACCAGGGGCCCACGTCGCCCAGGATGTCGAGGAAGGCGTAGGAAAGGCCCGAGCGCACCCGGCCGAACAGGCCGGGCCGGGCCGCGGGCACGCCGCATCCCGTGTCGCCGCAGCCGCAGCCGCCGTGCGTCTGGGCTTTCTCCAGGGCATCCATGGACGGCAGGATGGGCGAGAATGGCTCGGGGCGTGCAGGCATCGGGCTCTTCATACCGCCCGGCCCTGCCTCTTCGTCCGTACACGCATGCCCGGCGGCGGCCACGGGCGCGGCCCCTGAAGCCAGCGCCCCCTCGCCTGGACGGCCCTCGCGCCGGTCCAGCCAACCCACGCCGAGCCCGGTGAGCACGGCGGTGACGATGGCGGCCACGGGCCGCAGCACGGCCATGAGCGGATCGAGCAGGGCGTAGGTCACGGCGATGGAGTCCACGCCCGTCTCGGGAGTGGAGACCATGAAGGCGGCCGTGGGCCCCTTGCCCGCGCCCTGGCGTCTGAGCCCGGCCGCGGCGGGCAGCACGCCGCAACTGCACAGCGGCAGCGGCGCGCCGATGAGTGCGGCCTTGAGCACGGCGAAGCGGCTGTTCGCGCCCAGGTGCCGGGCTACGACGCGGTCGGGCAGGAAGGCCTTGAGCAGCCCGGCCACGATCACGCCAAGGAGCATCCAGGGCGCGGCGTCGAGCACCACGCCCCAGGTTTCGGCGAGTATTTCCAAGGTCAGGGACGGCAGGTTTGCGATGATCGGGTCGATTGCGGACATGGACACGGTACCCCTCCAAATATGAACACATGCTCATGCGTCGAAATATGCCTATCGCCCCACGGCGTCAAGCGGTCAGGCGATGCCCGGAAAAATTTCGACGGAACAACGTGCGAAGTGGAGGATGCCAGATCCAAGGCCGCACAAAAAGTTCAAGACCGACGCGTAGTTCACATACGCGAGGGTTTGAACTTTCGCGGCAACGCAGCAGATGGCGCTTTTGAAGCTGAATGTGTCGGCAAACTCCGTCGTCAGGCCGCTCAAAAAGCACCAGATGCAAGGCGCAAGAAAGCGCCGGGGCCGACGTGTATCAAAGAATACACGAGGGTCCGGCGCTTTCGCGGCAACGCAGCAGATGGTGCTTTTTCAGCGGCCTGATGGAGAGTCAGCCGTGACGCACGTGATCCAGGCCTTGTTCCATGAGGCCGCGCACGTGGTCATCGTCCAGGGAGTAGAAGACGTTTTTGCCGTCACGGCGGCCGCGCACGAGGCGGGAAGCGCGAAGCGCCCTGAGCTGGTGCGAGACGGCGGAATGCGACATGCCCAGCAATTCGGCCAGATCGCAGACGCACAGCTCGGTGCGCGAGAGCGCGGCCAAGACGCGCACCCGCGTGTGGTCGCCCAGCACCCGGAACAGCTCCGCCAGGAAAAAAAGATCCGCGTCGGGCGGCATGGCCTCGCGCACGGTCGCAATGGAAGCCGAATGCAGTTCGTGGACCTCACAGTCCTCGGCGCAGGTGGGGATGATTTCTGGCTTGCTGCTCATGTCCACATGTTCATATGTCGCATTCCCCCGGAACGCAAGCCCGCCGATAACGGCCGTGCCAGCTTCCCTTGCTTGACAGCACGGGCAGGCCAAGCCATCGTTGCCGAATCATGGACTGGACATGTCTCCTTTCACCCCGCCGCCACCCCGAACGCGAAAACGCCCCCGGCGACCCGCGCAGCGAGTTCCTGCGTGACTACGACCGCATCGTCTTCTCCACGGCCTTCCGCCGCCTGGGCCGCAAGACCCAGGTTCACCCCCTGACCATCAACGACCACGTGCACACGCGCCTGACGCACAGCATCGAAACGGGCAGCGTGGGACGCTCGCTCGGCCTGCACGCCTTTGAACTCTTGCGTGACGAGTTGCCGCCGCACACGCCCCCGGCCATGCTCGGCGAGATCGTGCAGGCCGCCTGCCTGGCCCACGACATCGGCAATCCGCCCTTCGGCCACGCCGGGGAGGAGGCGGTGCGCGCCTTCTTCGCCGAGGCCCCGGACCATCTGGTCGAGAATCTTTCGCCCGCCCAGCGTCTCGACCTCGCCACCTTCGAGGGCAACGCCCAGGGCTTTCGCATCGTCACCCGGCTCGAAATGTCGCTGAACGCTGGCGGCATGCGCCTGACCCTGCCCACGCTCGGCGCGCTGCTGAAATACCCGTGGACCTCCGAGCACCCAGTGGCCAGACAAAAGGGCAAATTCTCCTGCTACCTCTCCGAGCGCGCCACCCTCGACGAGATCGCACAGCGCCTGGGCCTGCCGCCGGGCACAGAAGGCGGCTTCGCCCGCCACCCCCTGGCCTTCCTCGTGGAGGCGGCGGACGACATCTGCTACTCCATCCTCGACCTGGAGGACGCCCGCGAACTGGGGCTTCTTTCCTTCGCCGAGATCATGGCCGCGCTCGGCCCCCTGGCCGACTCCCTGGGCGGCCCGGCGCGCGACGCCTCGCTGCATCAGCGCCGCCGCCTCTCCTACATCCGCTCCCAGGCCATCGGCCGGGCCGTGGAGGACGCGGCCAGGGCGTTCGCCGATCACCACCGCGCCATCCTGGCTGGAGCCTTCGAGAAGTCGCTGCTCGACGTCTGCTCCGAGGCTACCCGCCAAGGCATCGCCGGGGCCAAGGAGCTTGCGCGCGGCCGGATCTACACCAACACCCGCAAGATCGAGTTGGAGATCGGCTCGTTCTCGGCCATCGGCGGGCTGTTGCAGGTGCTGTGCACGGCCGTGTGGGAGAAGCTGGCGCGCGGCAGGGTCAGCGGCCGGGGCCAGCGCCTGTTGCGGGTGCTGGGCGAGCACGCGCCGCCCGACGACGCCACGCTCTATGAAGGATACATGCGCGTGCTCGACTACGTCTCGGGCATGACCGACCAGTACGCCACGCTCATGGCCAAGCAGATCGGCGGTCTGGCCGAAAATCTGAGCGTACGCTGAACGTTCCGGCCTTGTCCCGGGAAGCTGGTTTCCTGACCTTTCAAGTTGAAATTGTTGGCGAATTATCCAGCAGGCCGCTCAAAAAGTGCCGGATGCAAGGCGCAAGGAAAGTTCAAGGCCGACGCGTATTACCAATACGCGAGGATTTGAACTTTCCGCCGCAACGCGGCAGATGGTGCTTTTTCAGCGGCCTGGAGGCCTTTGGCCTTGAGATTGCTGACGAACTCCGCCATGCAGGCCGCTCAAAAAACGCCAGATGCAAGGCGCAAGAAAGCGCCGGGGCCGACGTGTATTTCGCATACCCGAGGGTCCGGCGCTTTCGCGGCAACGCGGCAGATGGTGCTTTTTCAGCGGCCTGGGGGCCTTTGGCCTTGTGTCCGCCCCGGTTCTCGGCTATGGCGTGGCGAACTATTCTGTTTTGGAGTGTGTGGCATATGTCCGATGAGGCAAAAAAGGACGGCGAGGACTTCGCCTCCATGTTCGAGGCCTACGAGGCCGAAATGCAGGATAACGTCCGCGTGGGCGACAAGATATCCGGGACCGTCATCTCCATCGACGGCGCCGGGGTCTTCGTCGGCGTCGGGGCCAAGCGCGACGGCGTAGTGGCCCGCGAGGAACTGCTTGACGAGAACGGCGAGTTGACCGTGGCCGTGGGCGACACCGTGGATCTCTACGTGGTCGGCATGTCCGGGGGCGAAATCAAGCTCTCCAAGGCCATGGGCGGCCGGGGCGGCTTCGAGCAGCTCGAGCAGGCCAAGGCCAACGACATGCCCGTGGAGGGTAAGGTCACGGGCCTGGTCAAGGGCGGCTTCTCCGTGCAGGTCATGGGCAAGCGCGCCTTCTGCCCGGTCTCGCAGATCGACGACCGCTTCGTGGAGAATCCCGAGGAATACGTCGGCAAGACGCTGCCGTTCCTGATCATCAAGCTGGAGCAGGGCGGCCGCAACTTGGTGGTCTCGCGGCGCGAGATACTGGCCCGCGAAAAGGCCGAGGCCATGACCGCCTTCCAGGAGCAGGTCAAGGTCGGCGATGTGGTCGAAGGCACTGTCAAGCGCTTGGCCGACTTCGGCGCATTCATCGAGATCATCCCCGGTGTGGAAGGTCTGGCCCACATCTCTGAACTCTCCTGGTCGCGCGTGGACAAGCCCTCCGAGGCCGTGCGCGAGGGCGAAGTCCTGCCGGTCAAGGTTCTCGACATCGCCCCTGCCAAAAAGGGCGGCATGAAGATTTCGCTCTCCGTGAAACAGGCCCAGCAAAACCCCTGGGAGACCGCGGGCGAGCGTTTCAAGGCCGGCGACAAGGTCACGGGCCGCGTGATCCGGCTGGCCGACTTCGGCGCTTTCGTGGAGATTGCCCCGGGACTCGAAGGACTCGTGCATCTCTCCGAGATGGCCCATGGCCGCCGCGTCATGAAGGCCGACGAAGTCGTCTCTGCCGGTCAGGAAGTGACGGTGTCCATCAAGGACATCGACCTCGAGCGGCACCGCATCTCGCTGTCCATCAAGGACGCCGAGGGCGACCCCTGGCTCGAGTTGGCCTCCACGCTGAGCGTGGGCCAGGAGATCACCGGCACGGCCGAGTCCTTCGGCAAATTCGGTCTTTTCGTCACGCTGCTTCCCGGCGTGACCGGCCTGCTGCCCAAGTCCAAGCTGGCCCAGGCCCCCAAGGAGAAGCGCGAGGCCCTGGAGCGCGCCAAGCCTGGGGATCAGGTCACGGTCTTCGTGGATGAGATCAAGCCCGCCGAGCGCAAGATCACCCTCGGCGCGGGACAGAGCGAAGAGGCCCAGGCCGAGCCCAAGGACTGGAAGAAGCACGCCAAGGCGGCGGGCGTCGAAGCCCCCAAGGGCGGCGGCATGAACTCCCTGGCCGACAAGCTGGCCCAGGCCATGCGCGCCAAGAACGGCGAATAATCCGCCTCTTCCTATCGTCATGCAGCGCGCGGCCGGATGTTCCGGCCGCGCGCTTTCTTTTGCGCCCGGCGTCCGCCAGCCCGACCATCCGTAGGTCCGAGCCGCAACACGTCGTCTCCTTGCCACTGGACCTGATGACATGGCCGGACAGGCGAGCTATCATATGAAATATGACGCAGCCGCGCGCCGAACCGACACTCATCTGGAACGACGGCATGGCCACCGTTCCGCGCGAGGCCTGGGATGCCCTGGCCGAGCCCTGCCCCTTTCCGTTCCTGGAATGGGACTGGCTCGCTCTGACCGAGGAGTCAAACAGCGCTTCGGCCCTGGCCGGGTGGCTGCCGCGCCATCTTTTGGCTTGGCGGGGCGAGCGGCTGGTGGCGGCCGCGCCCTTCTATATCAAGGCCCACAGCGGCGGCGAATTCGTCTTCGACCACGTCTGGGCCGAGGTCGCAAGCCGCCTGGGGCTGCCCTATTACCCGAAGCTCGTGGGTATGGCGCCCTTCACCCCGGCCTCGGGCTACGACATCCTGCTCGCGCCGGGCGAAGACCGCGCCGAAATGGTCTTTCGTTTCGCTCGTGAGGCCTTGCAATTGTGCTGGGGACTTGGGCTTTCCGGGGTCAACGTGAACTTTGCGGCTCCGCGTTTAGCCGTGGAACTCGGAGGCCTTGGCTTCAGCGCCTGGGAGCACCAGGGCTACGTCTGGGAAAATCCGGGCTACACCGGATACGGGGACTTTCTGGCCACGCTCAGGCGCGGCCCGGCACGCAACATCCGGCGTGAGCGCGACTCGCTTCGTGCTGCAGGCGTTGGCGTGGAAATGTTGGTAGGAGACGAGATCACCCCCCGGCTCATGCGGCACATGTACCAACTTTACGTGCGCACCAACGCCAAGTTCGGCCCCTGGGGTTGCAAGTTCCTCACCCGCGAATTCTTCGAGCAGGTCCTCGACCGGGCGGGCAGGCGGCTGGCCCTGGCCGTGGCCCGCCGCGCGGGCTCGTCCGATCCGCTGGCCATGGCGCTGTTCACTCGCAAAGGAGAAAGGCTGTGGGGCCGCTACTGGGGTGCCTTCGAGGAGGTGCGCAACCTGCATTTCGAGGTCTGCTACCACACCCCCATGGAATGGGCCATCGCCCAGGGAATCCGCTGGTTCGATCCGGGCATGGGCGGGCTGCACAAGGCGCTGCGGGGATTTCGCTCCATTGCCAACGAGAGCCTGCACCGCTTCATCGACCCGCGTCTGGACGGTCTTTTGAAGGCTCACATCGGCGAGATCAACGCCCTTGAGCGCGCCCACATCTCGGACATGAACTCCCGCCTACCCTACGCCCCGACCTCCTGACGCCTTTTGACTGGCGCGCGACGCCTTGGACATGTTATATGCCCCGCCATGCTGCAGGGCGATGTCTATACTGCGTTCGGACTCACGCTGTTCGCCGGACTGTGCACGGGCATCGGCTCGGTGCTGGCCTTCTTCACCAAACGCACGGACACCCGCTTCCTCTCCGTGGCGCTCGGCTTTTCGGCCGGGGTCATGCTCTACGTCTCGTTCATGGAGATCCTGCCCAAGGCCCACGAGGCCCTGGCCGAAATCCTGGGCAATGACAACGGGGCCTGGGCCATGCTCGCGGGCTTTTTCGGCGGCTTCCTCCTGGCCATGGGCATAGACCGCCTCGTGCCCGCAGAGGAGAACCCCCACGAACCCCACCGCGTGGAGGACATGGAGGACTGCGCGCAGATGGCGCGCTTCAGGAAGCTCTACCGCACCGGTATCTTCACCGCCCTGGCCATCGCCATCCACAACTTCCCCGAAGGTCTAGCGACTTTCATGGCCGCCCTGACCGATCCCGCGCTCGGCGTGGCCATTGCCGTGGCCGTGGCCATCCATAACATCCCCGAAGGCATCGCGGTGAGCGTGCCCATCTTCTACGCCACGGGAAAACGCCGCAAGGCCTTCTGGCTCTCGTTCCTCTCCGGTCTGGCCGAACCCGCCGGAGCGCTCGTGGGCTACCTGCTGCTCTTCTGGTTCTTCAACGGCATCGTTTTCGGCGTCGTCTTCGCGGCCGTGGCGGGCATCATGGTCTTCATCTCACTGGACGAAATGCTGCCTGCCGCACGCGAGTACGGCGAGCACCACCTCTCCATTTATGGCCTGGGCGCGGGTATGGCCATGATGGGCGTCTCCCTCGTCTTCTTGTAAATCCATTCAGCCCCATAACGGGGCAGCCCGCAACTCGTGCTCCCCACAAAACCCCCTGCTTTCATTCGATTTCCGAGCAAGTCTTATTTTTTCGACTGCGGGTTTCTATGTATTTTTCGGAAACCCTCTTGATTTTTCCCCTCGCCCGTCGCATTGAACTGAACAGGCATTCAGTTCAATGAGGCGGCCGATGTCGGCCCCGGCACGGCGAATCAGCCGCCCTGGGTTCCCGGCGCAGAGGAAGGCGCAGGGGGATGCAAGATTCTTGAACTGGCGAGTGCCTGATCGTGAGGAGGTGGACGCCATGCATGTGACGCAGATGCTTCACGACGCCATCGTCAGGCGGCGCGGGTTGGCCAAGCAGGTGGCCAAGGCCCTGAACAAGCCGTATTCCACCCTGCTGCGCGAACTCAACCCGTGGGACAGAGGAGCGAAGATCGGCGTGGACGACCTGTCGCTGATCCTCAAGTCGTCCGGCGACGTGAGCGCGCTCAAGGCCATTGCCGAGGATCTCGGCTACAAGCTGACCCCTATCAAAGAAAAACGCGCCTAGCCGGGCTTCGCGACCGGCGATGAGGGCATACGCACGAAAGCCCCTTTCGCGCCTGTGGCGGGCAGCGAAGGGGCTTTTTGTCGTGCGCTGCACGTCATTCAGTAGATGCTTTCGATGCCGCGCGGCGCCAGATCCCATGAGGCGCCGTAGACGTGCACACGATTCGAGGGCTTCCCGTCCGGCCCGACCAGGGAACCGCCCACATGCAACCAGCCCAGGATGCCCGCGCGCAGGTTCAGCATGGTGAAGCCGTGACGCTCGGCCAGGCGTTCGGCCAGAACGCCGCTGCGGTAGCTGATGGTGCAGTATCCGATGACAATTTTGCCGGAAAAGGCCTCGGGGTCGTGCGCCAAGGCGGCCAGAAAGCCGTCCTCCGAAAGCGCGCCGGGGATGGTCGAAACCGCCATTTCACGCGGCTCCCGGACATCCACGAACACCGCCTGCCCGCGCTCGTGCAAAAGGATCGCCTCCTCGGGCTCGATGGCCGCCACGCCTGGAAATTCGCGGGCATAATGATCGTACATCGCCAAAGCCTTGGCCCGGCGCTCGGCGTCGGAGAGCGCGCCGTGATCCGGCAGCCAGCCCAATTTCAGGGCCGCGACCGCGAGCAGCACCACGGCGGGCAAAAGCAGCAGCAGGGTACGGCGCGACACGGCCATGGTCATCATCAGAACCGGGCGCGTAGGCGCTTGACGAGCGCCGTGAGGCGGTTGTCGCGGGCAAGCGGCCTTTGGACGGCCGCCTCGCCAAGCTCGGGCCGAAGCTCGATGGCCAGCGAGACGGCCGCCCCGGCCGCGACGGCGGTAAGATTTGCGCATTGCGCGAAATGGGCCTTGCGGTCGTCCTTGACCTTTTTGCACAGCACCCGGCAGCAGGTTGAGCCGTAGGCCTTTTTGAAATCGTCATGCAGTCGGGCCGAGGCCTTTCTGATTTCCGCCCGTGACAGGCAGCGCGGTTCGCGCGCGAGCAAAAGGCCAAGCGCCACCGCCCCGCCAGAGACCGCACCGCACAGGCAACCGCTGCCGCCAAGTCCCACGGGCAGCGCGGCCGTGAGAGCCACGGCCTGCTCTTCGCTCAAACCGCAGTCGAACCCCTCGTTCACGGCCGCAAGCACGGCCTCGGCGCAGAGCATGCGGCGGCTTTCATAGAGATTTCTGGCGCGCTCGCGAACAGCGGCGGCGCCGGGTGCAAGGTTCGCGTTCGGGAGGCAGTACAGCCCATCAGACGGGCCGGAAAGGTCAGAATCGGCGCAATCAAAAGATTCGGCGGCGCGTTGACGGCAGATAGGGAGACTCATGTCTCTCGTGCTAAGCGTATGGCTGTGCGGCGTCAAATCGGAAAGTCCGATGCCGATGGCGAAACCCATAGGAAATCTCGGCACCTTGCCTGTCATCGATAGACGAAGGGCACGGAGCAGACGACCTCGCCCGTGTCAGCGGCGATGGTCACGATGAACCTGCCCGTGTCGCGCGCGCGGTCCATGTTCCTGAGCAGCCAGATTCGAAAGCCCTGCGTTGTCGGGATGTTGACCTGTGTGGTCTGGGCGACGCGCCAGGCCGTCATGTCGGCGGGGTCTTCGCCTTCGGGCAGATGGTTCCAGGTGGCGGTGAGGCGCACGGGCTCGTTCGAGGCCAGACGCAGCCACAAATAGACCTGTGAGAAGACCCTTGGCGCGAGGGTTGCGGCATCGCCTCCACACGGCGGCGCAAGGGACACGCCGCCCACGGGCTCACGATAACGCGGCGAGTCGGGATCGAGGTCCAGGCCCGGCGCGAGCGTGGCCTCCAGCACCCGCGTCTGCGCCAGGGCCGACCCGGCGCACACCGACACGGCCAAAATGGCGATCGCCATCGAGAACACGATTCGCGTACTCAGGCGAGCAACTTCCGAACCATGCCCTTGGCGACGCAAATCCACATCAATGAGCGCCTGCGCAATAGAACAATGCAGCCTCATGGGCACCGACCTCCGTTTCCAGACTAAACGAACAAGGCATCAAATCCAATTTGAGGCACATCATATTTATGCGCAATACAATATTGAATTGACACAGTTCGGCCAAGAAAATATCAAATAGCAAACGGAGACTCCGATGGACGACCTCACGATCCCGATAAATTTCTCTTTCTTTTTCGAACCGCTCATCAACGTCTCCATATATTCCTCCGCACTATTCGCATTGTACCTCAAAAGAATCGTTGAGAAAAAAACCCTCCTCGTTTTCGCCCTGTGTAGCATACCTATTTTTCTTTCAAGCTCAATCATATCGAAGATCGTTGCAGAAGAATATTTCTATCCGCAATCGCTCACCATTATATCGTCTATTATTGTAATAATACTAGGAATTCTTCTTTCTCTGTCAATAATCAAAGGGAAAGAGACATGCTCACTTCTCATATCTCTTTTTCTTCTCTGCTTTATAGCGTTTGGATTTGTGAATACAATTTTTATGAAAGGAAAAGTTGTTCTTGTTCTCAAAAATGACTCTCAAATATATCAATCATACATCGAAACAACAGATACAATGTCGAAAGATAGAAAGTTAATATACTTCAGGGCAAAAGATATTCTTCCATTTTTTAAGTCTGAATTAAAACATGAATATGCATCTATCATAACAACTAAAGAATTCAACTCAATGTCAACATTACATATTCATTACAAAGACGGATCAACAGCAGCTCGCAGTAGAGATGAATTAGACATAAAAGATAGGGGGCTTGGCCATGTTGCGTTTATCTATCCTTAGTCTTGCTTTTATATTCATAATACTTGGCGCCGCAAATGCCGCACAGGACAACCAAGAGCTCGACATATTTATTGATATATATCCGCATAACCAAGAATATTCCAACGAGTGCAACAAGTTCACCTTGACCGTCACAAATGAATCTGGCGCAGAAAGACATTACACGGCAGGACTTTTAAAGATTTCCATCCCGATAGATAGAGAAAAAATTGCATCCGTTTCATGGGCAAGAACGGAAAATAGTGAATTCGTCCTTGATCCTATCAGTATCCACAACATTCAAAGCCGAAGCGTGTCGTTTCGTTTCAGGAAATTCAACGATACTGTCGTTGACCTTAAAAGAGACGCCATAAAGCTAGCCCATGAGGGAAGATTCAAAGACACAGAGAAAAATATAAACGCCCTTTTCATATACTACAACACCCACGGAGGTGGCCATGAGATCATAATCCCAGCTATCAACGAAATAATAGTCAATTTACACAGCCAACGTTTTGGCCCACTTTCTCAATGCGATGACTATGTTCTTGTCCAGCGCCGAACCATACGCCGCCTCTTGGATTATATAATTTGGCATAAAACATTCGAATCACACCGACACCTCATGGGGTTGCTTGGGAACTGGAATGCTTTCGCAAAATCGACATATAGCAAAAAACGCGAAGACTGGCCTGACCGTTCGCTTTCGTCAATCACTTCCCCAGAAGTAAGCTTCTTGGAGCGCGATGAATATCGCGATGCCCTTGTCGAAGACATTATATTGATCAAAGGCATATTCGGAAGTGATGACGCAGAGCAGAAGATCGAAAAAGAGTTGCTCGCCCCGGCCCGTGGAATGGCAGATGATCGTGGACTCCATCTTCACATCTACCATGCGGAAAGGATATTTAGAATACTCGCGGTAGAGCCTGAGCGTATAAAGATGAACGAGCTCGCCAAATCACTCGACGCCCTTCAGCGTCTGTCTTCAGAGGTGCATTTCCGGAGACAACGATAAATGAATTTCTTTCAGTAAGCGGTTGCCACCGCTCCGCAGGTCACGCCGACTGAAAGAACAGCTTTACGACCGACACAAGAGAGTACCTGCCAAGAAAAACGATGGGGGACAAGTCGCGTTTTTTGAAGGCCATACCCGGCGAGCCAGCACCTAGCGGCTGGCTGGCGACGCGCATGGGTCTCCTCCTCATTCCCCCGCTAAACTTTGCCGCTCGATGCGGCACCACTGGTCGTAGTAGGCGGCGAGTTCGCCCATGTCGGTCTTGCGGCCCGCGGTCAGAAGATTCACGCAGCGCCCGCGCGAGAGCCAGTCGCCGCGCGGCACGTGCACGCAGTCCGGCGAAAGCCCTTCCTGCGCGGCAAGCACCACGTCCATGCTCCCCCGCTCGCCGTGAAGGGCCGCGGCCTCGCCCGGTGCAAGACCGAGGCTTCGCAGCAGTTCCGGTGCCAGCCAAGCCGTGGCCGGGCCTTCCTGCTCGCCTTCGGGCACCTGGGAGAGCAGATAGCGCTTCTGCACATAGCTGACGAGCCGCAGCGGCAGCCCCTCGGGCGCTGCGGGCTCGGCGTGCAGTTCCGCGGGCAGGCGGCACAGGCCGTCTGGATGCGCGTACTTTCCGTCCATGAAGGGAATGCCCGGCGGCGGCCCCTGAATGCACCCCCTGGCTTCCAGCTCCGCAAGGGTTGTCTTCATCTTGCGGCCCTTGAGGGCCCGGGCCAGTGCCTCGTCCTCGCTCGGAAAGTCCACGGGCGGATTGAGCCGCCCGGCCAGTTCGCGCGCGATGGCGAAGGGGCTTTTGGCCTCGCCGCGCGGCGCGAAGACCTGGGCCGAATAGTGCAACCATTCATGCTGCGACCCCGACACCGCGTCGCGGCATTCGAGCATCAGGGCCGGAGGCAGGATCACGTCCGCCGTGCGCGCGGTATCGGTCATGAAAGGCTCCACGACCACAGTGAAGGCACGCTCCAACTCATCGCGCACGGCCGCGCTGTCCTGGCCCTGGGTGACCACGTTGGTGCCTTCCACCCAGACGAAGCGCACGGGCTGCCCGGCTTCGCGGGCGCGGCGCAGTTCCCCGCCCAGATCGACGAAGCTGAAGGTGCGCGGCGGCTTTTCGCGCGGCGGCTTGAAGGCCGGGACCATGACGCCCCTGTCGCCCGTGGCGTAAAACACGCCCGCGCCGGGAATGCCGACGTTGCCCGTGGCCACGGCCAGGGCGGCCGTGAAGGCCGCGTTCTCGCCACCGAAGGCATAGCGCTGTAGCCCTCGGCCGAGCAGCGTGGCCGCGGGCTTTTGGGCGTAGGCGTCGACCAGGGCCAAGGCATCCTCAAGGCGCGCTCCCGAGGCGTCGAGCGCCGCCGCAACGTCGATCCCGACGAGCATGGCCAGAAACTCCCGACCATTGGCCGCGCGCGAAAGCGCCGCATCGTCCAGCCCGCCCCGGTCGTGCAGCAGACGCAGGGTGGCTGCGGCCAAAAACCTGTCCGTGCCGGGTCTGATGCGCACATGCGCGTCCGTGTGCGGCGCGTAGCCCGGGTCGCCCGGCGTGATGGCCAGCACGCGCGCGCCCTTGCCCCGCGCCCGGTCCACGATGCGGGCCACATGCGGGCTGTGGGCGTCCATGTTGCGCCCCCAGTTGACGATGACGCGCGCGTTTACAAGCTCGAAATAGTCCGGCTCCACGAGCGCCCCGAACATGCCCTTCATGGCGGCCACGCCCGCTCCGAGGCACATGGAGCCCGTGGCCTGAGCGCTGCCGAGCAGGGCGAAGAGATGGCGCGAGGCCTTGTGCAACACGCCGAAGGAGGCAAAGCCGTAAGCGTGCAAAATATCTTGGGGTGTAGCGCGCAGAGGGTCGAGCCGCGCGGCGATCAGGTCGTACGCCTCGTCCCAGGAGACGCGGCGAAATTCGCCGCCTCCGGCCTTGTCGCGCGCCAGCGGATGGACGATGCGTTCGGGCGCGTTCAGGCGATCCATGAAGCGCGCGGTCTTGGCGCAGATGAACCCTGCGGTGAAGGGATGGTCGGGATTTCCCCGGATGGTCGTGCGGCCGTCGTCCCCCTGCTCCACGATCAGGGAGCAGCCGTCGTTGCAGTGCCGCGTGCAGGCGGTGAGCGTGCGCTTCATCGTGGCCTCCGAAGGCCAGAAGCATGCTGCGCGCGCGCCGCCTTGTCAACGCCCAGGGCTGCTTCCGATGAACGGAAGCAGCCCTGAGCTTGATGACAACCCTTCTTTCTGGCTGCTCAAAAAGCCCCAGATGCAAGGCGCAAGAAAGCGCTGGCCCCTCATGTATGCGAAATACATGTCGATCCTGGCGCTTTCGCCGCACCGCGGCAGATGATGCTTTTTCAGCAGCCCCGGACGAAAATCAGCTTTTGAAGCGCGCCTCGAGATCGGCTGCGGCCTTGTCCACGTCGGCTTTGAACTTCTCGCGCACGGCCAGAAGCTTTTTGGCCAGTTCAGGGTCGGACAGGGCCAGGATCTGCGCGGCGAGGTAGGCGGCGTTCTTGGCTCCGGCCTTGTCCAGGGCCAGGGTGCCCACGGGGAAGCCCGGAGGCATCTGCACCGTGGCCAAAAGCGCGTCCATGCCGCCAAGCGGCGAGGCGTCGATGGGCACGCCCAGCACCGGCCGCGTGGTCGCGGCGGCCACTGCCCCGGCCAGGTGCGCGGCCATGCCCGCCGCGCAGATGAAGACTTGGCAGCCCGAGGCTTCGAGTTCGGCCACGAGGCGCTTGGTGCGCTCGGGCGTGCGGTGGGCCGACGAGACGGTGAACAGGCAGGGCACGCCCAATTCCTTGAGCGTCTCGGCGCAGGGCCGCATCTTCTCCTCGTCGGAGATGGAACCGATGAAGATGGCTACTTTGGTCATGCGTCGTTACCTCATCCTTTAACAAGCCATTATGGAACATCGCCCACGGACTGTTCAAAAAGCGCCGGATGCAAGGCGCAAGAAAAGTTCAAGGCCGGCGCGTATTACCAATACGCGAGGATTTGGACTTTTCGCGGCAACGCGGCAGATGGTGCTTTTTGAACAGCCCGCGATAAATTGTTTATTGCGAAGAGGACTCCCACTTAAGACCCTTCTTCCCTATGTCACGGCGGCAGTAGCTATGCTCGAAGCGCACCCGGTCCACGGCCCGGTACGCCCGTTCGCGCGCCCCGGACAGGTTCTCGCCCAGGGCCGTGACCCCGAGCACGCGGCCGCCCGAGGCCACGGTCGCGCCGCCCGAAACCTTGGTGCCCGCCTGAAAGACCATGACCCGCTCGTCCGCCTCGGCCTCGTCGAGGCCGCTGATGACCATGCCCGAGGGGTAGTCGCGGGGATAGCCCTCGGCGGCCATGACCACACAGATGGCCGTCTCCGGCTTCCAGCGGATGTCCACCTCGTTCAGCCGCCCCTGGCAGCAGGCCAGCATGATCTCGGCCAGATCGGCGTTAAGGCGCATCATGAGCGGCTGGCACTCGGGATCGCCGAAGCGGACGTTGTATTCGAGCACCTTGGGGCCGGACGCGGTCATGATCAGCCCGGCGTAGAGCACGCCCACAAAGGGATGTCCCAGGGCGCGCATGTGCCGCACCACGGGCAGGATCGTGGCCTCGGCCATGGCCGGGTAGTCTGCCTTGGGCAGGATCGAGGCCGGGGAAAAAGCCCCCATGCCGCCGGTGTTGGGGCCGGTGTCGCCCTCGCCCACGGGCTTGTGGTCCTGGCAGGTGGGCATGACCGCGATGTTCTCGCCGTCGCAAAAGGCCAGGAAGGAAACCTCCTCGCCTGTGAGCATCTCCTCGACGACCACCCGCTCGCCGGCCGTGCCGAAACGCTTGTCGCGCATGGTCTGCTCCAGGGCGAACAGTGCGCTCTCCTTGGTCTCGCACACGGCCACACCCTTTCCTGCGGCCAGGCCGTCGGCCTTGATGACCAGCGGCGCGCCCTTCTCCTCGATGAAGGCGCGCGCCTGCGCGTAGTCGTCGAAGACCGCGAAGTGGGCCGTGGGCACGCCGCTTTCGAGCATGACCTCCTTGGCGAAGGCCTTGGAGCCTTCGAGCCGCGCGCAAAACTCCGTGGGGCCGAAACAGGGGATGCCCGCGTCGCGGCAGGCGTTGGCCAGGCCGAGCGTCAGGGGCAGTTCGGGGCCGGGCACCACCAGCCCCACGCCGTGCTTCACGGCGAAGTGGACCAAGGCGCTCACGTCGTCGTCCTTGATGGCCACGTTCTCGCCCAGGCGGGCGGTTCCGCCGTTGCCCGGCGCGCAGTATATCTTTTGCACGAGCGGGCTTTGCGAGAGCTTGAACGCCAGGGCGTGTTCACGCCCGCCCGAACCGACCAGAAGAACATTCACTCCGTCTGCCTCCTCGAAAATGTCGTGGCAGAATAGGTTGTTTCCGCGCCGGATGCAACGCGGCAACCCCCATGGCGGAGCCCAAAGGCTTGTCAACTCAATAAACCCTGTTTCCGGCAGTGCGGGGTGTTGAACAGCCACGCCTTGTGGTATCCACGATTAGGGTTTTGACCTGGGGCCGTTATTATGCCAGCCTCAGCATATTTTACCTGGGCGAGTGGTCGCCGGAAGGAGGACGCATGGAACGCTACGAATCATACTACAGATCGCTGTACGCCATGGCCCTGGTGGTCAATTCGAGCCTTGAACCCGCAACCGTGCTCGGGACCATCACCGAGCAGACGGCCAAGGCCATGCAGGCCAAAGGGTGCACCATCCGGCTTCTCGACCGGACCGGAAAGCGCCTTCTGCAAAGCGCCGCCTACGGCCTTTCCAAAGATTACATGCGCAAGGGCCCGGTCGACCTGGACCACAGCGAGGTGGACCGGGAGATACTTTCCGGCAAGGCCATCCGGGTTGCAGACGCAGCCACGGACCCGCGCTTTCAGTACGGCGAGGCGGCACGAGTCGAAGGCAT
This sequence comes from Alkalidesulfovibrio alkalitolerans DSM 16529, assembly GCF_000422245.1. NCBI lineage: Bacteria > Pseudomonadati > Thermodesulfobacteriota > Desulfovibrionia > Desulfovibrionales > Desulfovibrionaceae > Alkalidesulfovibrio > Alkalidesulfovibrio alkalitolerans. Next base: position 96,256 of record NZ_ATHI01000004.1, on the reverse strand, counting down.
CGCGTCGGTGCTTGCGGTTCCTCTCGTCGTCGACGGAGCGGCCATCGGAGTGCTGCGCGTCTATTCCGCCTCAGCCCGCGAGTTCGACGCGTCCGAGGAGGAATTCCTGCGCGCCATCGCAGCCTTGAGCGCCATCGCCATCGAGAACGCCCGCCTGCATCAGGCGCTGAAAAAAGATTACGAAATGCTCGCCTCGTTCGAATACCGGGTCTTCGAGGACTAGGAGGCTGTTGAAAAACTCGTTTTTTGCAGGACGGTCAAAAAGTTTCAGATGCAAGGCACAAGAAAAGTTCAAGGCCGACGCGTATTTGAAATACGCGAGGGTTTGAGCTTTTCGCGGCAACGCGACAGATGAGACTTTTTCACCGGCCTGCTAGGAGAAACGCCATGAACAAACTGCGCATCGGAATCAACGGCTTCGGCCGCATCGGCCGTCAGGTGCTCAAGGCGGTGTACGAGCGTCATCCCGGCACGCTTGAGGTCGTGGCCGTCAACGATCTCTTCGACACGACGACCAACGCCCATCTGCTGGAATTCGACACCAACTACGGACGCACGCCCTTTTCGGTCGTGGCGCGCGACAACACCATCGAGTACGGCGACTGGAAGGTCAGGAGTTTCGCCAGCCGCGACCCCAGGGAAATCCCCTGGGCGGACATGGGCGTCGACTTGGTGGTCGAGTGCACCGGCATCTTCACCAGCGGCCCCAAGGCCAGGGCGCACATCGATGCCGGGGCGCGCAAGGTGATCATCAGCGCACCCGCCAAGGAAGAGGACCTGACAGTGGTTCTGGGCGTGAACGGCGACGCGTACGATCCCGCCCGCCATCACGTCATCTCCAACGCCTCGTGCACCACCAACTGCCTGGCCCCCGCCGCCAAGGTCGTGCACGACGCCTTCGGCATCCGCTCCGGCCTCATGTGCACCATCCACTCCTACACCAACGACCAGCGCATCCTGGACCTGCCGCACCGCGACCTGCGCCGCGCCCGCGCGGCCGCGCAGAACATCATCCCGACCACAACCGGCGCGGCCAAGGCCGTGTCCCTTGTGATCCCCGAACTCAAGGGGCGCATCGACGGCTACTCGCTGCGCGTGCCCACGCCCACGGTTTCCATCGTCGACCTAACCTGCGTGCTGGAAAAGCCGACCACAACCCAGGAATTGCGCGACGTGCTGCGCGCGGCTGCCGAAGGTCCGCTTCAAGGTATTCTCGGCTTCAGCGAACGGCCGCTCGTGTCCATGGACTTCAAGGGCGACCCCCGCTCGGGCATCGTCGAATCCGAATTCACGGCCGTTCAAGATGGTATTCTGGCCAAGGTCGTGGCCTGGTACGACAACGAATGGGGCTATTCCTGTCGCGTGGCCGACCTGGCAGAAAAAATCAGGGCCGCCGGACTGCAGTGAACCGTTCGCGGAAAACGTACGGCCACCGAAGCCTATCCGGAAGAACGTCGTCGTGGGTATGGACGACGTGGACAGCACCTTCGTCCACTTGCCGATGGGTAAGCATCCGGTCGCGAACATCGGCCTGATGGACATCGACGCCCCAATGCCATGTCCCGGCCGCATGCCTCATAGGCGGGACATGCGGTCAGGACAGGCGGGATTCGGATTTTGCGCGGCAACGCGGCAGATCGCGTTGGGAACGGTCTGTCAGCGGGTGGAGACGTCCAGGGCTTCGCGGATTGTCCGGGCCAGTTCGGCCTCGGACACGGGTTTCATGAGGAAGGCCCGAAGCCCAAGCCGCCTCGCCTCTTCCTCGTCGACGGTCTCGGAGAAACCGGTGATGAGGATGACCGGCAAGGCGGGGCGGATGCGCAAAAGCTCGACGGCCAGTTCCGCGCCGGTCATACCGGGCATGGCCTGGTCCGTGATCACCAGATCGAAGCTGTCCGGCGTGGCCTTGAAAATCTCCAGGGCCTCCGTGGCCGAAGTCATGGAGGTCACGGCGTAGCCCAGATTGGAGAGCATTTCTCCGGCCATCTGGGCGAGCAGGTTCTCATCGTCCACGAAAAGGACGCGCTCGATGCCGCGTGGCGCAAGCTGGCAGCGGTCGCCGCACTCGTCCTCGCCATCGGTCAGGCGTGGCAGGCAGACGTAGAAAGCCGATCCTTTGCCCGGCTCGCTCTCCACCCGCACCGTGCCCATGTGGGCCTGCACCACGCCGTGGACCACGGAGAGGCCCATGCCCGTACCTTCGCCAATACGCTTGGTGGTGAAGAACGGATCGAAGATGCGCTCCATGGTCGCCGGATCCATGCCCGTGCCCGAGTCGCGCACCACGAGTTCGAGCCAGTCGCCCGCCGCATGTCCGGCGATCCCCTCGGGCTCGGCAGATTGCGCCGGACACTCCGCCCCGTCGCGCAGGACGATCTCCAGATAGCCGCCCCTGCCGCGCATGGCGTGCATCGCGTTGGTGCACAGGTTCATGAGAACCTGATGGATCTGCACCGGGTCCCCCTGCACGAGGTCGCGCTCGGTTTCGATCTTCAGTTCCACCTCGATATCGGCGGGCAAAACGGGCATGAGCAGTTTGGCGACCTCCTTGCACAGCAGCGAGAGGCGCACCCGGGCGCGGCCCTGCTCGGTCTGGCGGGAGAAGGTCAATATCTGGCGCACGAGTTCCGAAGCCCTGATGCCGGCGGACTTTATCTGTTCCAAATATTCGACGAGCTTCGGGTCCTGGGCCTTGCGCAGGGAGAGGTCGGTGAAACCGAGCATGGCGTAGATCATGTTGTTGAAATCGTGGGCGATGCCGCCGGCCAGGGTGCCCAGGGCCTGCATCTTCTGGGTCTGGCGCATGCGCTTCTCCATGCGCAGGCGCTCCATCTCGGCCTCCAAAAGCTCGGTCACGTCCACGGCCACGCCCAGCACCTGCCTGCGCTCTGGCAGCGGAATCTTGGTCTTGGTGAACCAACGCTTCTCGCCCGTGGACGAGGTGATGGTCTTTTGCGGCACGCGCAGGATCTTGCCACTGGCGAGCACCATCTCGTCTTCCTTGCGGAAGCGGGCCAACTCGTCGAGATTGGCGTTGAAGTCCGCTCCCTCGCGGCCGATCATCTCCTCGGGCGTGCTGCCGTAAAGCTCGGCCATGGCCTTGTTGACCAGCGCGTAGCGCCCCTGGTCGTCCTTGACGAAGATGGGGTTGGGCAGCGAGTCGATGATCAGGCGCAGGAAGCGGCGCTGCTCCTCCAGTTCGACCTCGACCTCCTTGCGCTTGGTCACGTCGCGGCCCACGGCCTGATATTCGGCAAGCTCTCCCGCGGCGCTGAACACTGCCCGGTGCGTCCAGCGCTGCCAGCGCACGGAGCCGTCCTCCATGCGAATGCGGTGCTCGAATTCCGTAACGGGCGACTGTGGAGAAAGGGCTCCGGTTTTCTGCAGGATGCAGCGCAGATCCTCGGCTGGTATGTCGGGAATGAAATTGCGGTTGATGAGTTCGGCGCGGGTCTTGCCGTAATAACGGGCGTAGGCCTCGTTGACGTAGGACAATCGACCGTCGGGAAGATAGCGGCAGATGAGTTCGGTCTGGTCTTCCAGGATGGCCCGGTAGCGCGACTCGCTTCGCTTGAGCTCCTCCTGGGCCATGACCCGCTCGGCGATCTCTTCGAGAAGCTGTTCATTGGCCTTACGAAGCTCCCGCGTGCGCTCCTGCACGCGAGTCTCCAACTCCTCACGGGCTTCACGCAAAGCCTGGACCATGCGGCGGCCCTCGGTGATGTCGCGCAGGGTGATGAGCGTTGCCTGGCCGCTGGGGAGGCTTATCGGAGTGGCCCGCATCTCGGCCACGACCACGCCCCTCTCCGGAGCGTGCAGTTCGAGTTCCGCGTCGCGCCCTGCCGTTGGCAGGCCGAAAGGCCAGTGGCGAAGATCCACAAGGTCGCGGCCGAGCAGGCGCTCGGCGGCCGTGTTGGCGAACAGCATCTCGCCAGCGCCGCCGACCACGATCAAGGCGTCGGGCGAGTTCTCGACGACCCAGCTGTGGATGTCGGGCACGCCGAGTTGCGCGGCCAGTTCTGCGCGCTCGAGGCGCAACACCTCGTTCTCGGACGAAAACCGAGCCATATCGCCCTCCCCACGTTCGTCCGCCGAGGAGGACGGCGCGGACGCGGAAAACGCGGGCCCGCCGCCCGCCGTGGAATCGCGATCCTGTTCCATGTCGGCCCGATGCTCTCGCATCATCCCTACTCGATTTCAAACCTCATGACCAGTCGTTCAGACGACATGAGTCGTCACAAACATGCGATCGGGCCAGCCAAGGGGGGTGACGAGCCCCCCGTTTTTCAGTACAGGGAAAAAATGGCGAGGGGAGCGCCGAAACCATATTCCCGAAGGAGCGAACCGCCCATGAAACAACTCACGACATTCGCCTGGTTCAAGCCGCTGACAATGTGCATGGCCCTGATCATGTTCACCTTGGGCCTTGTGCCGCGCGTCGAGGCATCCTTCCTGCCCACCGGAGAATCCCGCTCCCTCGCCGCCCAAGAGGCCGACATGTCCGTGGTCCGCGAGGCTCTGGAGAACAAGATCGTGGGCCAGAGGCTGGCCGACTTCGGCTATACCGCCGAAGAAGTCGAGAACACCCTCAAGCTGGCCAGCCCCGAGGAAATCCACCAACTCGCGACCAACATCCAGGCCGTCCAGGCGGGCGAAGGCGCGCTCGGCGTGATCATCGCCATCCTGGTCATAGCACTCCTGGTGGTCCTCATCCTGCATTTCAGCGGCAAGACAGTCACCATCCAGTGACGCCTCCCGGCATCAACACGATTTCAGGGAGGCGCTTGCCGTCGTCGCCCCGGGGACCGAGCGCGGTCGCCCGGGCGACGATCGCGGCCCTTTTCGCGGCCCTCGCGCTTGCGGCCTGCGCGTCGCGCGCGCCGTTGCCGCACGATTTTTCGCCGCCCGCTGCCGACCGCATGGTCCCAAACGCGCCCTTCCACGCCCAGGACGACTACCAGTGCGGCCCGGCCGCCCTGGCAACGGTCCTCAACCATCTGGGCGACCCGGTAAGTCCGGACGAGATTGCCCGAACGCTGCACCGTCCGGATTTTCGCGGCACGCTGAACCTGGAACTGGCCCTCTACCCCCGGCCCAGGGGTTTTGCGTCCCGATTCTTCGCGGGCACGCTCGACGATCTGATCCGCGCCGTGGACGAGGGCCGCATCCAGGTGGTGATGGTCAACTACGGATTCAGGCAGGCCGCGGCCAACCATTTCATGGCCGTGACCGGCTACGGGCCGGATGGCATCGTGGTCAACGACGGCTACACGCAGGCCGCGCGCATCGCCTGGGACGATTTCTACGCCACCTGGGAGGCCGCGGACCGCTGGACCCTGGCAGTCGCGCCCGAGCCTCCCCAGACCACGGACAAACCGGAGCCATGAACACACCCGCACGCATCGCATGTCTCGTAACGCTCGCCGTGCTCCTCTCGGCCTGCGCCGTGCCGCGCATCATCGTCCACGAGGATCCGCTGACCCCGGCCGACAGGCTCAGGCTCGGCCTGGCCTACGAGCAGGAGGGCAAGGACGATCTGGCGGAACAGGAATACCGGCGAGCGCTTTCCGGCGAACCGCTGGCCCACCTGGCCCTGGCCAACCTGCTCTTCAGGCAGGAGCGCTTCGGCGAGGCGGAAAAATCATACGACCGCGCCGTGCGCGCCCTGCCCGACGACCCCGAGCCGCGCAACAACCTGGCCTGGCTGCTGCTCACCCAGAGCCGCGACCTAGGCAAGGCAGAGCGACTGGCCGAGGAAGCCGTGGCCCTGGCTCAGGATCCGGCCATCAAGGCGGCCTGCGAAAACACCCTGGCCAGCGTCCGGGCCGCACGCGCCGCAAAATCCGGGGGCTGACGCGGCCCTGAAACGCGCAGCCCGGTTCGATTCCGCGATCCGTGGGGAAATCTGCATCTGCCCCTGCAATCCAACCCGGATTTCACCGAGGGCATGGTCCGATAAGAATGACGCACGCCCGCCGCGTCGATTTTCCCCGCACAGGGGTTGACGGATGTGTCCAGACGAGATAAAGACCTCCTTCTCTTTTCGTGGAGGATGTCATGTTTGCGATTATCGAGACGGGCGGCAAGCAGTACCGCGTGCAGGAAGGCTGGCGCTTCAACGTGGAGCGCCTCGACGCGGCTGCGGGGTCCGAATTCGTTCTGGACAAGGTTCTTCTGGTGAACAACGGCGGCACGATCGCCGTGGGATCTCCCTATCTCGACGGTGGCAAGGTCACCTGCGAGGTGCTGGCCCACGGGCGCGACAAGAAGGTCGTGGTCTTCAAAAAGCGCCGTCGCAAGGATTCCGCCGTGAAGCGCGGACATCGCCAGGAATTCACCACTTTGAAGGTCAAGGCCATCAGCGCCTGATATTTCTAGGAGGACGCCATGGCTCACAAAAAAGCAGGCGGCAGTTCGCGCAACGGCCGCGACAGCGCCGGACAACGGCGCGGCGTGAAGCGCTTCGGCGGCCAGAAGGTGCTGGCCGGCAACATCTTGGTGCGTCAGCTCGGCACCAAGGTCCATCCCGGCGACGGCGTGGGCATGGGCCGCGACTTCACCCTCTTCGCCCTGTTGGACGGCGTGGTCCGCTACGAGTCCTACCGCCGCAACAACAAGGTCAAGACTCGCGTCCATGTCGAGCCGGCCCAGGCCTAACGCGCCTCGGCTCCCACTGGACGAGACTCGGCCCCAAGATTAACAAGGGCGGGGAACCTGCGTTCCCCGCCCTTTTCGTGTTTACCCAAGAGGTTTCATGCGATTCATCGACGAAGCGACCATCACCGTGCGCGCCGGCAAGGGCGGACACGGTTGCGTCTCCTTCCGCCGCGAGAAGTACATCCCGCGCGGCGGTCCTGACGGCGGCGACGGCGGCGACGGCGGCGACGTCATCCTGCGCGTCGAGCCGCGCCTCCTCACGCTCTACGACCTCCGGCTGAAACGCCTCTACGAGGCCGAGAACGGCCGCCCCGGACAAGGCAGCCAAAAGTACGGCCGCGCGGGCGTGGACCTAGTTGTGGACGTGCCGCCCGGAACCCTGATCCATGAGGTGGATGAGGACGGAAATGAGCGTCTGGTCGCCGACATGAGCGACCCCGAGCAAACGCTCGTCATCGCGCGCGGCGGACGCGGCGGCAAGGGCAACGAGCACTTCAAGTCCTCCACCATGCGCGCCCCGCGCTTCGCCCAGCCCGGCGAGGAAGGCGAGGAGAAGCGCCTGCGCCTGACGCTGAAGATCATCGCCGACGTCGGCCTCGTGGGCCTGCCCAACGCGGGCAAATCCACCCTGATCGCGTCCGTCTCGCGCGCCCAGCCCAAGATCGCCGACTATCCCTTCACCACCCTGACGCCGAACCTCGGCGTCATCGACGACGATTTCGGCCGCCAGCTCGTCATCGCGGACATCCCCGGCCTCGTGGAGGGCGCACATCAGGGCTATGGGCTTGGGCACACCTTCCTCAGGCACGTGGAGCGCTCGCGCGTGCTCGTGCACCTGCTCGCGGCCGAGGACGCCACGGGCGAGGAGCCATTCGCGGGCTTCGACCTGATCAACGAGGAGCTTCGCCTCTTCGATCCCGAGCTGGCGCAAAAGCCCCAGATCGAGGTCGTGAACAAGATCGACACTCTCGACGCCGAGGAACTGCAGCGGCTGAAGGATGCGGCCGAGGCGGCCGGACGCGAGGTGCGCTTCATCTCGGCCCTGCGCGGCGACGGGGTGGAGGAACTCATGGTCGAGGTCTGGCGGCTGGCCAAGCCGCTTGCGGCCCAGAGCGGCGACGGGGACGAGACGGAAGAGGACTGACGAGCACAGCCCCATGGCCCCTGAATTCCTTCAAGTGACGGCGATGCGGGACGCCCGGGACGGGCAGCCCGAACGAGGGTACCCCAATGAGCGATAGCCGAAACGACTGGCGCGAGACCAAGCGCCTCATCCTCTCCACCTGCAAGCGCGTGGTCATCAAGGTCGGCAGCGCGGTCCTGACCTCCGAGGCCGGGCTCGACCTGCGCGTGGTCAACCGCCTGGCCGACCAGATCGCGGAGCTGCACGACGCGGGCATGGAGGTGGTCATCGTCACCTCCGGCGCGGTGGCGGCGGGACGCAGGGCCATCATCCACTGCCGCGACTGCCGCGACGAGGACTCCCTGCCCTCGCGCCAGGCCGTCTCGGCCATCGGCCAGTCGCGCCTGATGCGCGAATACGACGAAGCCTTCTTCCGCTACGGCAAGACCACGGCCCAGGTGCTGCTCACGCGCGGCGACTTCGAGGACCGCGCCCGCTTCCTCAACGCCCGCAACACCTTGCGCACGCTTTTGGACTGGCGCGTCATCCCCATCATCAACGAGAACGACACCGTGGCCGTGGCCGAGCTGAAATTCGGCGACAACGACACCCTGGCCTCGCTCGTCCTCTCGCTGGTGGATGCCCAGCTCTTCGTCAACCTGACCAGCGCCAAGGGCGTGTTCACCGAGAACCCGGACAAGAACCCGGCCGCCAAGCCCCTGCCCGTCATCGAAAACATCGCCGAATTGGATGTGGAGGGCATGTGTGACGGCAAGACGTGCGTCGGCTCCGGCGGCATGTACTCGAAGCTCTTGGCCGCGCGCAGGGCCGCGCAACTGGCCGTGCCCACGCTCATCGTCTCGGGTCTGACCCCCTTCGCCCTGAAAAAAGCTTTCGAGGACGTGGACATGGGCACGCTGGTCCTGCCCGCCGAACACTCGGTGTCGCGCCGCAAATTCTGGATGGCCTATCACAAGCAGCCGTGCGGCCAGATATGGGTGGACCAGGGAGCGGCCACGGCGCTTCGCCTGCGCGGCAAGAGCCTTTTGGCCGCGGGCGTGACGCGCGTGGAGGGCGAATTCGCCGAAGGATGCCTCGTGCGCATCCTCGACTTCCAGGGCCAGACCGTGGGCGTAGGGCTCTCCAACTACGCGAGCAAGGATCTGCAGGGCATCATGGGCCTGAAGACCGAGGATATCGCGCGCGTGCTCGGCCCGGGGCTTTACCCCGAGGTCATCCACCGCGACAACATGCTCCTCGACGCGGCGCTGTAGCCGAAATTCTGAACATGGCGCCGCTTTCCTTTGTCCCCAACCTGGAATAGAGACACAAGGAAAATGAACGAAACGCCAAAGACGTTGGCCCCGACAACGGGCGAAACCCACCTGAACGCAGGCGAGACCACCCCGCGCCGCCGGGTGGTCGCTTTGCGCCTGGACGACGTCCTTGCGCGGGCGGTCAACGACGTCGCGGCACAGTGCGGGTTCTCCTGCGTCGTCCACCAAGACCCGGAAACGGCCGCGAACGACATCCAGGGCTCCCCCCCGGACTGCGTGCTGCTGACCACGGACGACATCCCCTTTTGCGCCCAATTGCGCCACCACGAACCGCTGAGCCACGTGCCGGTGATCGTGCTCGCGCGGGCCGAGGATCATTCCGGGGCCGCCCTGGCCCTGCAAAGCGGCGCCAGCGATCTGGCCGCCTTGCCCCTGAACCCGCACGAGTTGGCCTTCAGGCTCTCGCGACTGGCCGCATCTTCGGCCTCGCCCAGCGAGATAGCCCAACCCCTGGCTTCGAGCGCGCCATTTTGCCTCGTAGAATCGGAACTGCGCCTCAAGCGGGCGCTGAAGAACATGCCGGTCATGGTCTTCGCGGCCGATCAGGACGGGTGCATCCTGTTCTTCAACCCCGAATTTGAACGCGTCACCGGCTACTCGGCCGAGGACATTATGAAGGATCCCGACGCGCTCGAACTGCTCATGCCGAAGGAGGAAAACCTCCTGCCCGTGGTCGATCCGGGCATTCCCGGCAGCGAAGAGCACCGGCGCTGGACCTTCAGGGCCAAGGACGGCAGAGAGCGGACCATCATCTGGTCGAACATCTCGGACCGCTGCCCGGTGCCCGGCTGGAGCAAGTGGGGCGTGGGGCTGGACATCACGGAATACGCGCGGCTCGAACGGCTGCGTGAGGACGTGGAGCGCATGGTCCGCCACGACTTGCGGAACCCCCTTGGCGCGTTGGTGGGTCTGGCTGATCTTTTGCTCGACGATCCGGCGCTCACGCCGACGCAACTCGAAATCCTTCGGCGCATCGTGCTCGCGGGCGGGAGGGTGACGCGCATAGTGGAGAACTCCCTGGCCCTGCACGCCATGGAGCGCGGTACGTTCAAACTCCTGGCCCAACGGGTCGATTGCGCTGCCATGCTCCGCGACCTGGCCCACGAATTCGAGGGGGTGGCCAGGGCGCGCGGCCAGGTGATCCGCCTTTTGTGCGACGACGCTCCCCTGCCCGTGGACCGCGTGGTGAACATCCAAAGCTCCAAGGCCCTGCTCGAAAGCGTCGTGGCCAACCTCCTGAAAAACGCCATCGAGGCCTCGGTCGACGGTTCGGTCATCAGCGTCGCGCTTAACGACACCTCGCCACTGCGCATCGACGTGACGAATCCCGGATCGATAGCCCCGGACATGCTGCCCCGCCTCTTCAAGCGCTACGAGACCAACAAGCCTGGCGGCTCGGGCATCGGCCTTTACAGCGCGCGCCTCGTGGTGACCACGCTCGGCGGCGAGATATGGTGCGAGCCGTCGCCCGACGGCCACACGACCTTCAGCCTGACCCTGCCCCGCTCCGGATTCTGATTCCTCGCTCCTCGCCTTTCGCCGCGCGACCAGGAGACCACAGAGTAAGTCCTTGCGCTCGGCAACCTTCGTAACCGCATAACATTATTCATAATATAGGCGACTCTCCGCGCCACGCAAAAGCAGTCGCGCCGCATCGGCAACCATCCGTCATTTCTGGCGAAAGGCCATCACCCGGCATTCTTCATTTGCTGTCAACACTCCGTTTGCGCCCGCACAAGCACCTGACGAGCCCGCTCACGCCCGGTCGAAAAAGCCGGGCGTAGGCTTGCTGCACGTCGGGGGGACGGTCCGCGCGCGCAGACCCGCTTCGGCCATCCGATTCCGCTGGGGCACGGCCCAGCGAGCGCGGACCGCCCCACTTTCCCGGCACGACCGACCAACACGGAGGATCGCCATGACTATCACTTCCACGTCTTCCCGCGTGCAATACGCGGCCAACGGCGCGGCCACGATCTGGCCCGTGCCGTTCGCCTTCCACGGACCGGACGACCTGGCCGTGCATCTCTCGAACAGCGACGGCTCGACGCCTCAGGCGCTGCAACAGGGCATCGACTACGGCGTCACGGGCGGCGATGGCGAGATCGGCGCGGTCGTATGCCCCATCTCGGGCTTCCCCCATCCCGAGGGGAAACTCATCACCGTCACCCGTGCGGTGAACCTGACGCAGGATCTCGACCTCGTGAACCTGGACGGGTTCGACGCGGAACTCATCGAACGTCAGTTCGACCGCTCGCGCATGATCGATCAGCAGTTGCAGGAACAGATCGACCGCTGCATCAAGGCGCCGGTCACGAATCCCGGCGCGCTGACCTTCGAGGACATCGTGGCCGAGCGCACGGCCGCGCAGGGAGCGGCCAGCGCGGCGCAGGCGGCACGAAACGACGCGGAGAACGCCGAGAACGGAGCCGTGGCCGCCCTGGCCCAGGCCCAGGCCGCGCGCGATCAAGCTCAGGCCCACGCCGCGTCCGTCAATGTCGAGAATCTGGCCTCGGTCGATCACGACCACGACGACGCCTACGAACCGCTGAATCCCGCCATCCTCAAGTCGGACACTCACGCCGACCTCACGGTAGGCTTCAGGGCCGGGACCACTGGCGCGATCGAGGTATCGGGTACATTTCAGCCGACGTACCACAACGGCAACGTGCGCCGCTTCAACCTTTCCGCCAACTCCACCCTGGCCTTCGTGGCCGGGAACTTCGGAACGCACGTCTATCTGGTGGACCGCTCGGAATCGAACTTCACCCTCTCGCTCTCTGGGTTCGATAAGGTGGTGGGAGCCGTTGGCGGACGCTATGCGCTGGTGACTGTCATCGCCGTTGATGGCCGGTCAATCGCGTTCATTGACGACGTATCGTAGGAGGATGGGCGATGTTCTTTCCCGCACCCTCTCGAAGACTTCGTGCCGCCGCCAGCGTGTTCGATCCCTGCACGTCCGGCTGGAACTTTGCCGGATGGGGCACCAACGGTGCTTATAGTAGCGGCTACATTCAATGCAACGCCAACTATAACGCGAGCACATACAACGCCTCGGCCAGTAAGCAATTGATTCCGGCAGGCTCGTGGCGGGCGGTTTCGGTCAAGGCCCGCGTGTTCATTGAAGACTACCTAACTGCTTCTGGCGTCAAGAACGGTGCGCGGGCTTTTGGCATGCAATGGAACGGGTTCCGCGTATGGGTAGGTTCGAACAACAACGGCACACTTCCCTGGCTTCCAGGGTTCGCGACGCAATTTCCCGCCGGGTCATGGCAAGATATTGAGTTGGTAATCGACGCGGTTCAAGGAAAGGGCTTTGGTCGCTGTGGGATGCTTTATGGGGAAGTATCCTCTTCGATGGATTGGCCATACGTTGGCGGCGTTCCGTTCATGCGTGCGACGTGGGGTAACAATTACGTCGGTGGTGCGGCGGACACAGGGGCCAATGCAAATAGCCGTGCTTTGGTACGCTTCGATGACGTTGAAGTCACTTGCTACATCTAAGGAGAATCATCATGTGGAAATGGCCTGAAAATACGATCATTGGTGGTAACTGGCGCGGAGTCGAACACCCGGAAATGCCCGGCGTAATCGTTTGGCACGAGGCGAACTATCCCGACCGATGGGACGAAGTTGAGCGCGAGTATTGGGGCGTGACGTGGGAAGAGCCGCCCTCGCCCGAACCCCAAGGCGCGAACTACAGCATCCCCAAGAAAATCTGGCTGGACCGTATTCTGCCCGAAGAAATGGAGCGGTTCTACAGCCTGTTGGCGTCCGGCAATTCCCTGGCCTCGCAGATCATGACCGGGATGCTGGCCTGGACCGAGATCGACGTGGACAAGCCGGAAACGGCGGACATGCTGCACGCCCTGGCCGGGGAAGGGTTCTTTGGTCCGGCAGCCTCGCCGGAGCACGTTACGGCACGCATCGAGACACTGCTCGCGCCCCTGCTCGCGTAATCATACCGGCCACGGCCTGCAGGCCGTGGCCTTCGCGATCAGGCGAACGTGGCGAGGGTCGTGGCGATGGCCGCGTGCAGCTCGCCCCACTCGAACGGCTTGGCCAGGTAGTTGTCCATTCCCTTGGCGAGGAACAACTCACGATCACCCGCCATGGCGTGGGCGGTGATGGCCAGTATGGGCACGGTTTTGTTGGCTTCTCCCGCTTTGCCCGCACGAAGGAGCCGCGTGCATTCCACCCCGTCCATGACAGGCATGGAGATGTCCATGAGCACAATATCGAAGGATTCCTGGGCCAAAATATCGAGCGCCTGAGCGCCGTTCTCGGCGACCATCGCGGCGTGCCCGGCATTTTCGAGCATCCGCCGGGTCATCAGCAGGTTGATGCGGTTGTCGTCCACCACCAAAACCCGGAGCTGCACCTGCCTCTCCTCCCCAAGATCGGACTTTTGCGACGCGCGCAGTCACGACACGCCTCACCCTCACACTCGGCCGGGTGATTTGGCCACGGCAGGCCCACTCACGAACAGCCTGCGCTTTCTCACTTTTCATATAATGCACGGTACCCGACCGAATTGCAATACAATACTCAACAACCAATCGGAATAACGGATCTTTCTTCACACTCAAACGTCTGTCGGCGATTGTCGAGCGAGGCTTCATGTCGGACAGGACAAATTTGACAAAAGGGTGCATTTGAATTCTGCTGCATATCCACGCAATCACGGCAACCCGCAAGGAATCCCATGCACCGCATCGTCACCACCTGCACCCGAGACTGTCCCTGCGCCTGCGGCCTCATCGCCGAGAGCGACGGAACACGCGTCGTGAGCCTACGCGGCAACCCGGATCACCCGTTGACTCGCGGCGGCCACTGCGCCAAGCTCGGGCGCTTTCTCGAACGCTCCCTGCACCCCGAGCGCCAGCTATTCCCCCTGCGCCGCAGCGGATCTGGCTTCACGCGCGTCAGTTGGGACACGGCCCTGAACGAACTGGCCGAACGCCTGGACGAAGCCATTTCACGCCACGGCCCGGCCTCGGTGCTGCACTACCAGGGATTCGGCGAACGCACGGCGCTGAAGCTCTTGAACATGCGCTTCTTCAGCCTGCTCGGCGGGGTCACGGCCCTTTCAGGGACGCTGTGCGGCGGAACGGGCCAGGCCGCCATGGAGCTTTCCGTGGGCAAGCGCGTCTCGCACGACCCCGAGGACCACGCCAACGCGAAAACGCTCGTCATATGGGGCCGCAACCCCGCCGTGACGGGTGTGGCGCTTGTGCCGGTCATGAAGAAGGTCCGGCAGGCGGGCGGCCGGATCATCGTCATCGACCCCCTGCCCACGTCCACGGCCAAAACCGCCGATCTGCACATCCGGCCCAGGCCCGGCGGCGACGCCTGGCTCGCCCTTGCGGCCTGCAAGCACGTCCTGGACGCCAAACGCGACGACGTGGATTTCGGCCGCGACCACGCCGAGGGCTACGAGGCGTTTTGCGCCATGCTGCACGGCCTCTCCTCCATGGAGCTGACCGTGCGCGCGGACGTGCCCAAGGGCCAGGTCCGCGCCCTGGCCGAGGCCATGGCCGAGAACACCCCGGCGGCCGTGGTCCTGGGCTGGGGGCTGCACCGCCACGAGCACGCGCACCAAGCCATCCAGGCCATCCACGCCCTCTCGGCCATGACCGGCAACATGGGCGTGTCCGGCGGCGGCGTCTCGCAAGGCTTCGAGGAATACAGCCCCTTCGACTGGGCCGTGACCGGCGAGGACGAAACGCCGCCGCGCCGACGGCTTCGCATGCCGCGCATCGGCCGCGACCTGCTCGACGCAAACGACCCGCCCGTGACCACGGCCGTGGTCAGCGCGGGCAACCCCCTGTGCATGGCCCCCAACTCCGGGCTCGTGGCCCAGGCCTTCGGCAAGCTCGATTTCCTGTGCGTGATGGGCCATTTCCTGGACGACACGGCCCAGGCCGCCGACCTCTTCCTGCCCGCGACCACCTTCCTGGAAATCAACGACGTCGTGGCCTCCTACGGCCACAACTGGCTCGGCCCGGTGAACCGGGCCATGCCTCCGCGCGGCGAGGCCAGGCCCAACCACGAGGTCTATTTCGATCTCGCCGACCGGCTCGGGCTGGACGCGGGTTTCCGCAACAGCGACGAGGAATGGCTCTCGATCATCCTCAAGCCCACGCTCGACGGCCTGGGCCTTTCCCTCGCGGACGCGATGCGCGGCCCAGTGCGCCAAAACGCGCCCACGGTTCCCTACGCGGACAAGGTCTTCCCCACGCCCTCCGGCCGCTTCCGGTTCATGACCGCGATCAGCGACCCCGAACCCGCCTGCGACCCGCGCGAATATCCCCTCTCGCTGCTCACGACCTCGCCCGCGGCCTGGCTGTGCTCGGAACTGCCGCCGCCCGACCTGGATGGCCTGCCCCGGCTCGCGCTGCATCCGGACGAGGCCGCGCGGCTCGGACTTTCGGACGGGCAAACCGCCATGGCCGAAAGCCCGGTGGGCAAACTGCGCGTGGCCGTGGCCACGGACGCGGGGCTGCGGCCGGACACGGCGCTCCTCGCACGCGGCGGCTGGAACTGCCTGGGACACGGGGTGAACGTCCTGACGCTCGACCTAGTCTCGACCGTGGGCGGCGGCACGCCCTACTACTCCACGCGCATCCGCCTGAAGCCCGCGACCGGCGAAGGCTGATGAGGGATTCTGGAGGAGGCGCTGCCTCCTCCAGACCTCCACCGCCAGGGAACGATGTTCCCTGGACCCTGGATTCGCTTCGAAGCCATCGCTGGCAGGGCCGATTTGGGTGCGGCGGCGAGACGCCCTGCCCCAGGCTTTCCGGCATTTTTGAAATGCCTGCGTAGATAATTGGGCAAGGCCCAACATCCCTGGAGCACGCGATTCGCTTCGAAACCATCGCTGACAGGGCCGACCTTGGTGCGGCGCTGCCAGCAGGCCGCCCAAAAAACGCGAGTCCAAAACGCAGGCCCACCCCGCCGCAGGCTGTTCGAAAAGTGTCGGATGCAAGGCACAAGAAAGCGCCGGGCCCGACGTGTATAAAGATATACACGAGGGATCGGCGCTTTCGCGGCAACGCAGCAGACGGTGCTTTTGGGACAGTCTGCTAGGTGAAGAGGATGTCCGGCCCCGCCTGCTTGAGCGAACCAACGCCCGTAAGCAGCATGGACTGCACCAATTCGCCCTGCATGGCCTTGAACAGCCCGGCCACGCCCTCCTCGCCGCCGCCCATGGCGGCCACGGCCATGGGACGACCCACGAGCACGCCGTCCGCGCCCAGGCACAAAAGCTTCAACACATCCGCGCCATGGCGCACGCCGCCGTCCGCGAACACGGTCAGGCGGCCCCTGACCTGCCGCGACACGGCCTGCAGCACCTCGGCCGCGCCGGGAGTGTGGTCCAGAACCCGCCCGCCGTGGTTGGAGACCACGATGGCCGCAGCCCCGGCCTCGGCCGCGAGCAACGCCTGGTCAGGCGTCATGATGCCCTTGACGATGAACGGCAGCGAGGTGGCCGCAACGAGTTCCTTCAGTTCGGAAAAACTCTTGGGGCCCACTGGCTGGTTCTTGAGGGCCATGGTCACGAGCCCCGCGCCGTCGATGTCCACGCCCACGGCCACGACTCCGGCCTCTTCGGCCCTGGCCATGCGGGCCAGGATCTCGTCCTGGGCGCGCGGCTTGATGATGGCGATGCCTTGGCCGTTCACGGCCTTGATGGCCGAGAGCCCGGCCTCGAACATGGCGGGATCGGCTCCGTCGCCGGTCCAGACGAGCGTCCCGGCCGCACTCGACCCCTTGGCCAGGGCCAGTTCGAACTCCTCTTCGCTCATGGCCCCGCCCATGTTGTAGGCCACGCCGGTCATGGGCGCACACTGGATGGGATGGGCGTAGGACGTGCCGAGCAGCACGGCCGTGGTGTCGGCGGTCTTGCGGTCGTGGATGGCGCGCATGTTGAGCCGGATGCGGGCCAGGGCCTCGACGTTGGCCGTGAAGGCCGCGCCGCTGCCCACGCCGCCCATGCCCGGAACCTCGCCGGCGCAGGCCTTGCCGTTGCACACCGGACAGACGCGGCAATAGCCTTTCATCCGTTCGCGCGCGATCTTCTTCGCTTCAGCTTGGGTCATGGTCGCTCTCCTTTGAAATGAAAACGGCCGGGAGAAAACCTCCCGGCCGTTGGTGTTCGCTGTCTACTTCAGCCGCTCGGCCAGGAGTTCGGCGATGTGGCGGACCTCGATCCGCTTGCCCGCCGATTCCATGCCGCCCCTGATCTGCATGACGCAGCCCGGGCAGTCCGTGACCACGGCCGTGACGCCGCCCGCTTCGAGATTGGCCAGCTTCTTGGCCAGAAGCGTCTTGGAGATGGCCGGGAACTTCATGGAGTAGGAGCCGCCGAAACCGCAGCAGACTTCTTCCTCGTCCGTGGGCACATACTCGTGGGCCATGCCCAGGGCCTTGCGCGGGGCTTCGCGCACTTCGAGTCCGCGGCAGAGGTGGCAGGGGGAATGGTACCCCACCTTGCGGCCGGAGTTGGTGAACTCGTCCGCGCTCATGCCCAGCACGTCATGAATGAAGGAGCTGAAGTCGATGACCTTGTCCGCGAACTGTCCCACCTTGGCGGCCAGGGCGGTGTCGTCTTCGAGGAGCTTCGGGTAGCCGTGCTTGAGGTGCGAAGCGCACGAGGCGCACAGGGTTATGATGTAGTCGAAGTCGGCCGGGTCCATGGCCGTGACGTTCTGACGCGCCACGTCCTTGGCCGCATCTTTCTCGCCCATCATGACCACGGGCAGGCCGCAGCAGGACTGCTTCATGGGATATTCCATGGCCACCCCGCCGCGCTTGGAGATGATCTTCACGGCGGCCTTCATCTGCTCGGGATAGACGAAGTCCTGCACGCAGCCCGAGAAGAGCGCGACCTTCAGTGTCGGGTGCTCGACCTTGGGCTTGATGTCGGGCCACTCGTCGCGGAAGGCCTTGGAGGCGATGGCCGGAAGCTTGCGGAAGTCCTGTCCCTTCATGAACACGCTGGGCAGGTGGCGGATGAACTGGCCTTCCTTCTCCACGAAGGGCTTTTGCGCCCAGCGCATGTTCTTGAGCAGGGTGTGGAACAGGGTGCGGTTCTTGAGCACCATGCCCAGCATCTTGGAGGGCACGGGATGCCCTTCCTCATCCTGGATGCGGGAGTGGATCTCCTTGATGAGGCGCGGCAGGTCGATGCCCGCGGCGCAAATCTCCTTGCAGGCCCCGCAGTTGACGCAGTTCTGGACCAGGAACTTGGCCTTGTCGCGGCCGTGGAAGAAGTAGGTCATGATCAGGCCGATGGCGCCGATGTAGACGTGGCCGTACTTGTGGCCGCCCACCAGGCGGTAGACCGGGCAGACGTTGGCGCACGCACCGCAGCGGATGCAGCGCAGCACCTGGGCGAAGTCCTTGTCCTTGGCCAGGGCGCGGCGTCCATTGTCCAGGAAGACCACATGCATGATCTTCTTGTCCTCGGGTGCGGATTTACACTCGTTCCGGCCCGTGATCCAGGTCACGTAGGAGGTGATCTGCTGGCCGGTGGCGTTGCGCGGCAGGGCGCGCAGCACGCGCAGGGCGTCGTGCAGGGTCGGGGTCAGCTTCTCCAGGCCCACCAAGGCCACGTGGACGCGCGGCAGGGTCGTGGCCAGACGGGCGTTGCCCTCGTTGGTCACGAGCCCGATGGTACCGGTCTCGGCCACGGCGAAGTTGCCGCCCGAGATGCCCATGTCGGCGGTCACGTACTCCTTGCGAAGCTCGCGGCGCGCGACCTTGACCAGCTTCTGGATGTCCGCGTCCTGCTTCTTCTTGGTCACGTCGGAGAAGAGGTCCGCCACTTGGTAACGCGAGAGGTGGATGGCGGGCATGACCATGTGCGAGGGTCCTTCCTTGCGCAGTTGGATGATCCACTCGCCCAGGTCCGATTCGACCACGGTCAGCCCCTGCTCCTCCAGATGGTGGTTCAGGTGCGTCTCCTCGGCGGTCATGGACTTGGACTTGATGACCTTCTTGCAGTTGTTCTCGCGGGCGATGCGGGCGATGATCTCGTTGGCCTCGAAGGCGGTCTTGGCCAGGTGCACGTGCACACCCATGGCCTCTGCCTTCTGCTTGAACTCCTGATAGAGCTCGTCCATGTGGGACAAGGAGTAGTCCTTGGCGTCGGCGATCTCCTGAATCAGGCCCTTGACGTCCATGCCCGCGAAGGCGTTGGCGCGGCCGGTGCGGTAGGCCACGGCAAAGGTGTCGAGGATCTTACGCTGGAAGTCGTTGCCCAGGGACTCCTCGAGTTCGGAGAGATATTGTTCAAGGGTGGTTGCGGTCTGCATCAGGCGTCCCTCCACAGCAGAATATGCAGTTCGAGCGGCCCGTGCACGCCGATGGCGAGCACGCGTTCGATATCGGCGGTGCGGCTGGCCCCGGTGATGAAGGCCAGGTAGTTCGGGGTCCGGCGCATCATGGTCAGCAGTTCGTCCTCGGCGGCGTAGGAGGTGGCGCGCAGCTTGGAGAGCGGCAGGACCACGACGTTGATCTCGCTGACCATGGTGGACAGGCGCAGATCCTCGGACGAGGAGTCGAGCACGAGCGAGCCCGTCTCGGCGAGGCCCAGGTCGGCCACGCAAAAGCCGATGTCGATGCCCGCGAGATGATTGCGCATGCCGTCCTTCACGAGCTTGATGCCCGCCTTCTTGGCGGCGGCGGAAAGCTCCTTGAACTGCTTGTCGTCGAGCGAGGGAGCGGCGATGACACGCTCGCCGGCCTTGGTCTCGCACAGCGCGGCCGCCTCGTCCGAGACGGCCTCACCACAGCCCGAGGGCAGCAGTTGGCAGGCTTCCTTGTTCAAACACACGTCCACGGCATAGGCATAGGCGTCCTTGAGGGATTTCACCTCGGTGACTATGGCCGAGACGGCCTGCGCCTTCTGCGTGAACTGGGACACAAGTTCTTGATTCACAATAACACCTCCGCGAAAGTCCGCGTCGCCCCTGTTTGTCCGACGGGGCGACGCGGCGGTTGTACGGCTACCGGTTGGCGAGCACCTCAAGGGTCTGGGAAGCGATCTCCAGTTCCTCGTTGGTGGGCAGGATGAATATCTTCACAGGGCTCTTCGGTGTGCTGATCTCCGTGACCTGCCCACGCGGCGCGCTCATGTTGCGCTCGGCGTCGATGATCGCCCCGATGGCGGCCAGGGACGCGCAGGAAAGCTGGCGCACGACAGGATCGTTCTCGCCGATTCCGGCCGTGAAGCAGATGGCGTCGGTGCCGCCGAGCACGGCCATGTACTGGCCGATGTACTGCGTCACGCGGCGGCAGAAGACCTTCAGCGCCAGCTCCGCGTCATGGTCGCCCTCGGCCACCCGGTCGTGGATGTCGCGCATATCGTTATGGCCGCACATGCCCTTGAGTCCGCTGCGTTTGTTCAAAATGCTGTCGATTTCGCGAATGGTCAAGCCTTTGTTGTCGGCCAAAAAGGCGTGCAGGGCGGGATCGACGTCGCCCGACCGCGTGCCCATGACCAGCCCGGCCAGGGGCGTGAGGCCCATGCTCGTGTCGATGCATTTGCCGTTCTTCACGGCGGCCATGGAACAGCCGTTGCCCAGGTGCACGGTGACGCACGAGGTCTGCTCAAAGGGCTTGCCCAGAAGCTTGGCGCACTGCTTGGCCACGTAGAAATGCGAGGTGCCGTGGAAGCCGTAGCGCCTGATCTTCAGCTCCGTGTAGAGCTCCTTGGGAATGGCGTAGCGGTAGGCCTCGGGCGGCATGGTCTGATGGAAGGCGGTGTCGAACACGGCCACGTTGGGCACGCCGGGCAAAAGGCGCAGCGCGGTCTCGATGCCCGCCAGCCCACCGGGATTGTGCAGGGGCGCGAGCGGAATCTGGGCCTTGATGCCCTCGATGACCGCCGCATCGACCAGGGTGGGCGCGCTGAACGACTCGCCACCGTGCACGATGCGATGGCCGATGCCGTCGATCTCCGACACGTCGGCGATGACGCCGGTCTCGGGGGCGGTGATCAGACCCACCACGCGGGTCAGACCCTTGGCGTGGTCGGCGATGGGCTCCTCGTAGGAGAAGGTCTCCTCGCGCGAGGAACCGGGAAAGCGCTTGTGCTTCACCGCGCCCATGGATTCGCCGATGCGCTCCACGAGGCCCGAGGCCAGGACGCTCTTGGCCTCCATGTCCAATAGCTGATATTTTACGGACGAACTGCCCGAGTTCAAAACGAGTATCTTCATGAAACATGTCTCCTTGACGGGCCGCTACGCCTTCTTGGCGAACTGGGCCTGGATGGCGGTGATCGCCACGGTGTTGACGATGTCGGGCACGGTGCATCCCCGCGAGAGGTCGTTCACCGGTTTGTTCAGACCCTGCAGCACCGGGCCGATGGCCACGGCGTTGGCCGCGCGCTGCACGGCCTTGTAGGTGTTGTTGCCGGTGTTCAGGTCCGGGAAGATGAAGACCGTGGCCTTGCCCGCCACGAGCGAGTCCGGCATCTTGGTGCGCGCCACGTCGGGATCGTAGGCCGCGTCGTACTGGATCGGGCCCTCGATGGGCAGATCCGGGGCCATGGACTTGGCGATCTGGGTGGCTTCGCGCACTTTCTCGACCTCGGCGCCCGCGCCCGAGGCGCCCGTGGAGTACGAGAGCATGGCCACGCGCGGGTCCACGCCGAACTGCCGCGCCGTGTCCGCCGAGGCGATGGCGATTTCGGCCAGTTGCTGGGCATTGGGGCTCGGGTTCACGGCGCAGTCGCCGAAGACCAGAACGCGGTCGGGCATGCACATCAGGAAAACCGAGGACACGAGCGAGATGCCGGGCCTGGTCTTGACGAATTGCAGCGCGGGCCGGATGGTCTGCTGCGTGGTGGTGATGGAGCCCGAAACCATGCCTCCGGCGTGATCCTTGTAGACCATCATGGTGCCGAAGTAGGTGGGGTCGGCCATGCTGTCGCGGGCCACCTCGGGGGTCATGCCCTTGGACTTGCGAAGGTCGAGGAACGTGTTCCAGTACTCCTCGTACAGGTCGGACTTCACCGGGTCGAGAATCTGGGCCTTCTCCAGGGAGAGGCCCATCTGCCCGGCGCGGGCGAGCACGGTGTCGGGCTCGCCGAGGATGGTCAGGTCCACGATGCCGCGGCGCAAAAGGATGTCCGCGGCTTGCAGGATGCGGTCCGAAGAGCCCTCGGGCAGCACGATGTGCTGACGGTCGGCCTTGGCCTTCTCGATCAGGCTGTACTCAAACATGACCGGCGTGACCTTGGTGGACTTCTTGGCCTCCAGGCGCTTGCGCAGCTCGCCGGTGTCCACGTGCTCCTCGAAGACGCCCAGGGCCGTGGCGATCTTTTTCTGATCGTCGGGGTCGATACGGCCGTAGAGGTCCATGAGGATGCGCGTGGTCTTGTAGGTGTGGCCGTCGGCCACGAGGATGGGCATGGGAATGCCGGTCCAGCCTTCCAGGAGCTTCTGGATGGAGGCGGGAGGCTTGATGCCGCCCGTAAGCACGATGCCCGCGACCTCGGGATAGGTGTGTGACTGCCGCGTGGCGAAGCAGGCCAGCAGGATGTCGGAACGGTCGCCCGGTGTGATGACCAGGCAGTTCTTGGAGACGTACTCCAGGAAGTTGTTCACCTGCATGGCCGCCACCACGTAGTCGTCCACCAGCACTTCGAGGTGCTCGCGGCCGGAGATGACCTCGGCCCCGAGCCACTTCTGCACGTCGTGCACAGTGGGCTTGCCCAGGGAGGGTACCTCGGGGATGGCGTAGGTCAGGCACTCCTCGTTGAGGCGATATTTGCAGCGGAGGCCGGACAGGATTTCGTTCCTGTCCGGCACTTCCACGCGGTTGACGATGGTCGCCAGGATGTCCAGGCCCTTTTCGGCGAAGACGTCGATGGCGAGCTGGGTCTGGGCCACGATCTGCTTGGAGGTCTTGCCCTGCCCGTTGGCCACGAGGACCACGGGCGCGCCCAGGTTGGATGCGATTTCGGCGTTGATGTCGAACTCGAAGGCCGAGTCGCTCCCCGAGAAATCCGTGCCTTCGCACAGGATGAAATCGAAGCGGGACTCGAGCGCCTTGTACTTGGCCAGGATATTCTCCATGAGCAGGGCGTGCTCGCCCCGGTTCATGAGGTCGCGGGCCTCCTCCAGGGTGTAGCCGTAGGCGTCCTGGTAGGTCTGGTTCAGGTAGAACTGCGACAGGATGAGGTTCGTGTCGTGGTCCCGCCTGCCCTCGATCTTGCCGCTGATGATGGGCCGAAAGAAGCCCACGCGACGGATGTCGCGCATGAGCATCTGCATGAGCCCGAGGCAGATCGCCGACTTGCCGCTGCGCGGTTCGGTGTTGATCACATAGAGGTTCTTGGCCATTGGCTTCACCTTTCGGTTGACTGTCCCCGCCGTCCTCGCACAACGCCTAGAGCGAGGCGGCGTAGAGCTCGATCACGTGTTTGACCGGGATGGATTTCCCGGACTTCGAGAGCATGTCCGCCAGTTGCAGCATGCAGGCCGGGCAGCTCGTGGTCGCGACTTTTGCCCCTGTCGCGATGATGCTCTGGGCCTTCTTGCCGCCGATGATGTCGGACAGCTTGTAGTGCTTGAGGTTGAAGCTGCCGCCGCAGCCGCAGCACGAGGGCCCGCCGGGCAGTTCGGCCACGGTGTAGCCCGGATTGGCCGCGAGCACGGCCCTGGGCTGGGCGGTGATGCCCAGCGAGTTCCGCAGGTGGCAGGGGTCGTGGTAGGCGGCCTTGGCCGCGTCGCCCGTGGCCGTCGCGGGCTGGACCTTGAGCACGTCCACGAGGAACTGGCTGATGTCCATGACCTTGCCCGCGATCATGCGGGGACGGCCCTGGTCGAGCGAGTCGCCGTAGTACTTGGGCCAGAGCTTGGCGATGGTCGAGGTGCAGGTGGCGCAGGGCGTGACCATGTAGTCCCACTTGGCCTTGGCGAAGAGGTCGAGGTTGGCCCTGACCATCTTGTCGAAGGCGCCGGTTTCGCCGCTGGAGAGCGCCGGGATGCCGCAGCAGGCCTGGTTGGCGGGCATGTACACGCCAACGCCGTGGTGTTCGAGCACCTTCAGCACGGCCTGACCCACCTCGGGGAATATCTTGTCCGTGACGCAGCCCGGGAAGAAGGCCACGCGCAGACCCGATTTGCCCGGAGGGGTGTCGAGTTTGGGCACGATGGAGTGCAGCGGTTTCTTGGCCAGCCCCTTGAAGTGGCGGTCCGCGATGACCGGCGCGTTGAAGCGGGCGCAGGAGGTGCCGATGATGGCATCGGCCTCCTTGGTGAACAGCCCCTGGAAGGTCGCGCCGAGCGACAGCAGGTTGTTCATCAGCTTGGGGTTGGTCAGAAGCTTCCTGAAGATCAGGCGCTGCGCCGGGGGCAGCCCCAGGTATCCGGCCATGATGGCCCGCGCGCGCAGGAAGATGTCAGTGACCTTCACGCCGGAGGGACAGTTGGCCTCGCAGGTGCCGCACAGAAGGCAGCGCTGGAGCTTTTCGTTGACGCCCTCGGGGTCCTTGATCATTTCGTCGGCAAGGCCCGAGAGCAGGGCCAACTTGCCGCGCGTGACGTCCGTCTCCCTGCCCGTCTGGGCAAAGACCGGACACTGGGCCTGACACATGCCGCAACGCATGCAGCCGGTCAGCAGATCGTCCAGCTCCTTGAGCATGGACACGAGTTTCTTGATGTCAGCCATGTCGTCCTCCAAAAGGCTAGCCGAGCAGGGGGCCGAGAATCTTGCCGGGGTTCAGGATGCCCTTGGGGTCGAGCACGCTCTTCATGCGCCGCGAGTACTCGATGGAGGCGATGCCGCACTCGTTCTTCATGTACTTGGACTTGGCCAGGCCGATGCCGTGCTCGCCCGAGAGCGTTCCGCCAAGCGCCAGGGCCTCGTCGAAGATGGCGTCCACGGCCTCTTCCACGCGGTGCCACTCGTTGGCGTCGCGCTTGTCCGTGAGGATGGTCGGGTGCAGGTTGCCGTCGCCGGCGTGGCCGAAGGTGCCGATGGTCAGGTCGTATTTCTTGGCGATGCGGTCCAGCGCCTGCATCATGGCCGGAATCTTGGACCGGGGCACGGTGGCGTCTTCGAGCACGGTAGTCGGGCGCACGCGCGCCAGGGCGGGCAGCGCGTCGCGGCGGGCCTGCCAGACGGCGTTGCGCTCGGCCGCGTCCTTGGCCACTCGGACGCTCCTGGCCTTGTGCTCCTTGCAGATGGCCTCGACCTTGGCCGCGTCGTCCTCGACCTGGGCGGGATGGCCGTCCACCTCGATGAGCAGCATGGCGGCGGCGTCCGTGGGCAGGCCGGCCTTGCGGAAGTTCTCCACCGTACGGATGGTGAAGTTGTCCATCATTTCGAGGGTGGCGGGCAGGATCTTGTTGGCGATGATCGCTGCCACAGCGCGCGAGGCGCCCATGACGTCGTCGAACACGGCCATCATGGCCTTGAAGGCGGTCGGGGGCGGCACGAGCTTCAGGGTGATCTTCTCGAACACGCCGAGCGTGCCCTCGGAAGCGATCATCAAGCCGGCCAAGTTGTAGCCGGTGACGCACTTCACTGTCTTGCCGCCGGAGCGGACCAGTTCGCCGTTCACATCGAAGAAGTCGATGCCCATGACGTAGTCCTTGGTCACGCCGTACTTCAGGGCGCGCAGGCCGCCCGCGTTCTCGGCCACGTTGCCGCCCAGGGTGGAGACGGCCTGCGAGCCCGGATCGGGCGGATACAGCAGGCCCTTGGAGGCCACGTGGGCCGCGAACTTGGCCGTGACCACGCCGGGCTGGACCACGGCGTAGAGGTCTTCCTCGTTGAGTTCGAGGATCTTGTCCAGGGCCGAGGTCAGGCAGACCACGCCGCCGGGATGCGGAATGGTGCCGCCCGAAAGGTTGGTGCCCGCGCCGCGCACGGTCAGCTTCAGGCCGTTGTCGTTGCACAGCTTGACGACCTTGCCCAGGTTCTCGGATTCCGTGGGACGGACCACGATGCCGGGCTGGACCTGGTCCAGCACGGCTGAATCGTAGGAGTAAGAGTGCAGTTCGGTGGCCTCGGTCATGACGTTGTCCTTGCCGACAGCCGTCTCGAACTCGGTGATGAGCGCCTTGGAAATCATGATGTGGCTCTCCTTTGATCAGTTGGATTTGCGAGTGCGGGCCTTTTGCCAGTGAAAGACTCACCGGCGGACCGGACCTCCGCATTCCCGGGGGCCGCAGGCGGCGGCACCGGGGAATGGGGAGGTCCGGGGGATTTCCCCCCGGACCAGGAACCCATTGCCGCTAGTACAGGTGCGGCATGAACACGAAGGCCATCAGGCTGGCCACGATGCCGACCACGGCGCCGTAGAGCAGGAACGGCCAGAAGGTGCGCTTGAGGATCTGGCCTTCCATGCCGGAAAGGCCCACCACGGCGCACACGGCCACGATGTTGTGGATGCAAACCATGTTGCCCATGGCGCCGCCCACGACCTGCGCCGCGACGATGACCTGGTGCGGCAGGTCGAGCTGGCTCGCCATGCCCCACTGGAATTCGGCGAAGAGCAGGTTCGACACGGTGTTGGAGCCGGTGATGAACGCGCCCAGGCCGCCCACGAAGGAGGCGAACAGAGGCCAGGCGTTGCCCACGATGTCGGACACGGCCTTGGCCATGACCAGAGGCATGGAGGCGTAGCCGTTGGGGTTCAGGGCCACGTCGCCGATGCCCGAGCCACGGAAGATGGAAACCAGGGCCACGGCGAAGAACAGGGCGATGGCCGGGTTCTTCATGCGCTTTATGGAATCCACCCAGGCGGCCTTGACCTTGTCGCCGGGCATGCCGTGGATCCAGATGGTCAGGATGGCGACCAGCATGAAGGGAATGGTGCCGGGCAGGTAGAGGTACTGGATGGCCGCGTTGACCGACTCATAGCCAAGGATGCCCTTGAAGCTGATGCTCTGGCCGGCCAGAAGGGCCTTCAGGCCGAGTTCATTGATGCGGGTCAGGACCAGGAACAGGCCGATGAGCACGTAGGGCAGCCAGGCGCGGAACTGGCTCATGCGCGCCTCGAACTTGCAACCCTCGGCAGCCGCCGTGACGGAACCGGTCCACTCGGGATCCCAGTTCTTCTGGGAGCCGAAGGTGAAGACGCCGTCGCTGGGCAGGGCGATGCCCTTCTTGGCGCCCCAGACCACGATGCCAAGGCCCACAAGGCCGCCGATCAGGGACGGGAACTCGGGACCGACCAGCCAGGCGAAGACCAGGTAGGGGATGGTGAAGGCCACGGCCGCGAAGACGCAGAATTTCCACGCCGCCAGACCTTCCTTCCAGGAACGGTTGGGGCCGAAGACGCGGGAGATGAAGCCGAGCATGAAGATGGGCAGGATGAAGATCATCGGCAGGTGCATCAGGGTCGCCCACTGGCCGATGAGCATGTTGAAGGACTCCATGTTCGTGAAGTTCACGCCCGCCAGACCCGAGGTGGCGGCGGTGTTCACGAGTTCCTTCAGGAAGCCCAGGCCCAGGATGATGGGCGTGCCCACCGCGCCGAAGGAGACCGGGAAGGAGTTGAAGACCAGGCAGATGACGGCCGCGGCCAGGGGCGGGAAGCCCAGGGCCAGAAGCAGCGGCGCAGCCAGGGCGGCCGGGGTGCCGAAGCCCGCGGCGCCTTCGATGAAGGCCGCGAACAGGTAACCGATGATGATGGCCTGCACGCGCATGTCGGGAGAGATGCCCTGCATGCCGCACTGGATGGTTTCCATGCCGCCGGAATCGCGCAGCGTGTAAAGAATGAGGATCGCGCCGAAGACGATGATGAGAATGCCGATTGCGCCGATGACGCCCTGGATGGTCAGCGCGGCCACGTAGCCCGCGGGCAGCTGCCACACGAGCACGCCCGCGAGAGCGGTGACGAGCCAGGCCAGGGGCATGGCCTTGGTCGCGGGCCAGCGCATGCCCACCATGAGCACGAGCGCCAGAGCGATGGGGATTGCGGCGATGAGCGCCAAAAGTCCGACTGACATGTACAGCCCTCCAAACAAGAGTGAGTTCATACTGGCATCGGTGCGCGGTCCCGCCTCGATTCTTCGGACCGCCGTCCGACACCTGCCCGCTCCGTCTGCTCCGCCTCGTCAGCCGGCGCGGGCCGCATCAAACCGCTTGAACCTCGATATGCGCATGGAATGCCGGGGCCCCGCCTTCGGGGCCCCGGCGATCGAACCCTAACCGCCCAGACCCGAGTCGCACGGCTCGTCCCCGGCGGTGGGACGGGAGTGCTCCGCGGTCTCGGACAGCACGCATTTGGGCAGCGGCGCGACCGCTCCCTCGGCGTAGGGGTTCGCTCCGGCCATCTGGTTCAGGATGCGCCAACGCTCGTTGACCTCCTGCTCGATGGCGGCGCGCAGTTCCTTGGCTTCCTCGGGAACGGCCTTCGCCAGCACGGCGAAACGGTTCTCGCTCATGAGGAAGTCCTGGATGGTGCCGTCAGGCGCCTTGGAGTCGATGACCAGCGGGTTCTCGCCCTGCCGCGCGCGGCGCGGATCGTAGCGGAACAGCGGCCAGTAGCCGGACTCCACGGCGGTTTTGGTCTGCTCCTGAGTCTTGCCCATGCCCTTCTTGAGGCCCTGGTTGATGCAGGGGGCGTAGGCGATGACGATGGAGGGACCCTTGTAGCTCTCGGCCTCCTGGAAGGCCTTGAGGAGTTGGTTCTTGTTCGCGCCCATGCCCACGGCGGCCACGTAGACGTAGCCGTAGGTCATGAGCATCCGGGCCAGGTCCTTCTTGCGGACCTGCTTGCCCGAGGCGGCGAACTTGGCCACCGCGCCGGTGGGCGTGGCCTTGGAGGACTGGCCGCCGGTGTTGGAGTACACCTCGGTGTCCATGACCAGGATGTTCACGTCCTCGCCCGAGGCCAGCACGTGGTCCAATCCGCCGTAGCCGATGTCGTAGGCCCAGCCGTCGCCGCCGAAGATCCACACGGACTTCTTGGTGAACAGGTCGGCCTGGGCGAGGATCTCGGCGAAGGCCGCGCCCGCGCCGGGCAGAAGCTGCTTCAGCTTGTCGCCCGCGGCCTTGGAGAGGTCGGGGTCGTCCTTGCCCGCGAGCCAGGCTTCCATGGCGGCCTTGAGGTCGCCCGAAGCCTGAGGCAGGGCCTCACGCATCAGGTCGGCCAGCCGGTCGCGGCGCTGGCGGGTGCCAAGCGCGATGCCGTAGCCGAACTCGGCCGCGTCCTCGAAGAGCGAGTTGCCCCAGGCCGGACCGTGGCCGTCCTTGTTCACGCAGTAGGGCGTGGAGGGAGCCGAGGCGCCCCAGATGGAGGAGCAGCCCGTGGCGTTGGCGATGACCATGCGCTCGCCGAAGAGCTGGGTCAGCACGCGGACGTACGGGGTTTCGCCGCAGCCCGAGCACGCGCCCGAGAACTCCATGAGCGACTTCTGGAACTGGCTGCCCTTGACCGTGGCGCGGCTCATCAGGCTGTCCTTGAGCGGCACGGTCACGGCAAAGTCGTAGTTGGGCACCTGGGCCGGGGTCTGGGTGGCCAGGGGCTTCATGACCAGGGCCTTTTCCTTGGACGGACAGATGTCGGCGCAGTTGCCGCAGCCCATGCAGTCCAGGGCGTCCACCTGCATGCGGTAGGCCAGGCCCTTGAGCTCCTTGCCCTTGGCCTCCACGGTCTCGAAGGCCGCGGGAGCGGAGGCGAGCTCATCGGCGGTGGCCAGCACGGGCAGAAGCGCCGAGTGCGGACAGACGAACGAGCACTGGTTGCACTGGATGCAGTTCTCCTTGATCCACTCGGGGACCAGGATGGCCACGCCGCGCTTCTCGTACTGCGAGGTGGCCGTGGGGAAGATGCCGTCCGGGGTGAAGGCGGACACGGGCAGGGCGTCGCCCTTTTGGGCCAGCATCGGCTTCATGACCTTGGAGACGAACTCGGGCTCGTTCAAGGCCTTGGCGGCATCGTCCGCGGCGTCGGCCCAGGAGGCCGGGTAGGCGACGGGCTCAAGCGCCTCGATGGACTTTTCCACGGCGGCCACGTTCATGGAGACGATCTTCTCGCCCTTGGCGCCGTAGGCCTTCTTGATGGAGTCCTTGAGCATGGTCACGGCCTGCTCGAAGGGAATCACGCCCGCAAGCTTGAAGAAGGCGGTCTGCATGATCATGTTGATGCGGCCGCCCAGTCCCACTTCCTGCGCGATCTTGACCGCGTCGATGGTGTAGAACTTGAGCTTCTTCTGGGCGATGCGGCGCTTGAGGGCGCCCGGCAGACTCTTCTCCATCTCGGCCAGCGACCAGGGGGAGTTGAGCACGAAGGTACCGCCGTCCTTGACGCCGTCGAGCAGGTCGTAGGCCGTGACGTAGGCCGGGTTGTGACAGGCCACGTAATCGGCCGAGTTGACCAGGTAGGTGGACTGGATGGGCGACTTGCCGAAGCGCAGGTGCGAGATGGTGATGCCGCCGGACTTCTTGGAATCGTAGGCGAAGTAGGCCTGCACGAAGAGGTCCGTGGCGTCGCCGATGATCTTGATGGCCTGCTTGTTCGCGCCCACCGTGCCGTCCGCGCCCAGGCCCCAGAACTTGCACTGGATGGTGCCTTCGGGCGTGGTGTCGGGGAAGGAGGCGTCGACGGGCAGCGAGGTGTTGGTCACGTCGTCCTCGATGCCGACCACGAAGTGGTTCTTGGGAGCGGCGGCGGCCATGTTGTCGTACACGGACTTGACCATGGCCGGGGTGAACTCCTTGGAGCCCAGGCCGTAGCGGCCGGCCAGGAAGCGCACGCCGGTGACGCCGCGCTCGATGGCCGAGGCGCAGACGTCGAGGTACAGGGGGTCGCCCTGCGCGCCAGGCTCCTTGGTGCGGTCGAGCACGGTCACGGTCTTGGCCGTGGCGGGCAGGACGTCGAACAGAGCGTCCGGGGAGAAGGGACGGTAGAGACGGACCTTGATCAGGCCGACCTTCTCGCCCTTGGCCAGGAGGTGGTTGACGACCTCCTCGGCGGTCTCGCAGCCCGAGCCCATGGCGATGATCACGCGCTCGGCGTCGGCCGCGCCCACGTAGTCGAAGAGCTTGTAGCTGCGGCCGGTGAGCTGGCCGACCTTCTCCATGTAGGAGGCCACGATGGCCGGGATCTTCCGGTAGTAGGGGTTGGACGCCTCGCGGCCCTGGAAATAGATGTCGGGGTTCTGGGCGGTACCGCGGATGTGCGGGTGCTCGGGATTCATGGCCCTCTGGCGGAAACGGGCCAGGGCTTCCTGGTTGATGAGGGCCTTCATGTCCTCATAGCTCTCGACCTTGATCTTCTGGATCTCGTGCGAGGTGCGGAAGCCGTCGAAGAAATGCATGAACGGCACCGAGGACTCGATGGCCGCGAGATGGGCCACCAGGGCCATGTCGTGGGCCTCCTGCACGGAGTTGGAGGCCAGCATGGCGAAGCCGGTCTGGCGGGTGGCGTAAATGTCCTGATGGTCGCCGAAGATGGACAGGGCATGGGCGGCCACGGCGCGGGCCGAGACATGGAAGACGCCGGGCAGAAGCTCGCCCGCGATCTTGTACATGTTGGGAATCATGAGCAGAAGGCCCTGCGAGGCGGTAAACGTGGAGGTCAGCGCTCCGGCCGCCAGGGAGCCGTGCACCGCGCCGGCGGCACCGGCCTCGGACTGCAACTCGCGGACGTTCAGGACCTGGCCGAAGGCGTTCTTGCGTCCCTGCGCGGCCCATTCGTCGCACACCTCGCCCATGGTGGAGGACGGGGTGATCGGATAGATGGCCGCGACTTCGCTCATCGCGTAAGCGACGTAGGAGGTCGCGGTGTTGCCATCGACTGTCATCATCTTCTTCGCCATTTCTCTCTCCTTCCGAGGTCGGCCCGGTCATTCCGGAATGGAACGGGGCCGCAGTGGTTCGACCTTCGGCCGGTACATCCGGCCTGCGCCCGCCACGCGCAAGACGATCCGCCGAAGGCTAAAACAAGAAACATGCCACTTTGACGCACCCTCACAGTAGCCCACTACCACAGGCCAGCAAGACGGTCACGGCGAAAGGTGGAAAATCGTCGACGAACGATTTTTCTGAAAAATCGGACGCAATTTTCCCTTGCCACACTGCACCCCGAAAACCCTTGCCACGACTGCTTTTCGCGCGGGCATTGTACATGCTCGGCGACCAGACTGATCGAGCAATCAATTGATATCGCTGGATTCCTGCATTTTGGAGTGGGCGAGGCTGGAATTCCGGAATTCCAGAATATCAGACTCGCTAGGGCGATTTTCCGGAAACTGCGCTCAAAGGATCAGGAACTGCCGTCCGGGACGGCCAAAGCCATCTGCTCGGCCTGTTCGGCCGGGACCGCCCGGCAGAAGAGCCAACCCTGGGCCAAGCGGCAGCCGATGGAGCGCAGGTAATCCGCCTGCTCTCGGGTCTCCACGCCCTCGGCCACCGGTTCGATACCCAGGCTCATGGCCAGATCCACCACGGCCTTGAGCAGAGCTCCTCCGTCCGGGGTATGGCTGCGCGCGATGAAAGCACGGTCGATCTTCAGCTTCTGCACGGGCAGGTTGCGCAGGTAGGCCAGGGAGGAATAGCCCGTGCCGAAGTCGTCCAGGGCCAGCCGTACGCCAAGGGACGACAGTTCATCGATGACCCGCCGCGCGGCCTCGAAGTTCTCCATGAGGGTCGTCTCGGTGATCTCGATCTCCAGACAATCTGGATCGAGCCCACTCGCCGCGAGCGCGCCGGATACGTCGTCAACGAGGGTGCCTCGCAGGAAGTGGCGCGCGGAGATGTTCACGGCCACGAACAGCCTGCGCCCGCCCGTGGCGTTGAGCCGGGCGCAGAAGCCACAGGCCTGCTCCAGGATCAGCCGGTCGATGCGCACGATGAGTCCGGTCTTCTCGGCCACGGCGATGAACCCGGCGTCCGGCGGCACCACGCCGTTCTCGTCGCGCCAACGGGCCAGGGCCTCAAAGCCCGCCGGACAACCGTCATCGATGCCGACCACAGGTTGAAAATAGGCCGTGATGCGGTCGTCGGACACGGCCGCGCGCAACTGGTTCTCGGTGCGCAGCCTGACCACGGCCTGGTAGTTCAGGTCCGGGGTGAAGAAGCTGAAGGTGTTCTTGCCCAGTGTCTTGGAGCGGTACATGGCCATGTCCGCGCACTGCATCAGCCGTTCGGGGGTCCGGCCGTCCTGGGGATAAACGGCGATGCCTATGCTCACGCCGAGGAATATCTCCGCCTGGGCGGCCGCGAAGGGTTCACCCATGGTTGCGATTATCTTGCGCGCCACCTCGGCGAGATCCTCGGGTTCGTCCACGCCCTCGACGATGATCGTGAACTCGTCGCCGCCCAGGCGCGCCAGGGTGTCGGAACGGCGCAACGCGGCGCGCAACCGCTCGGCGACCTGGATAAGCACCTCGTCGCCCGCCTGATGTCCCAGCGAGTCGTTGATTCCCTTGAACTCGTCGAGGTCCAGAAGCATCACCCCAAGCCGCGTGCCCGCGCGCTCGGCCATGGCCACGGCATGTTCCAGGCGGATCAGGAAGTGGGCGCGGTTGGGCTGCCCCGTCAGGTCGTCGGTGAAGGCTTGGCGCGCCAACCGCTCCTCGGCTTCCTTCATGCGCCCGATGTCCAGAATCGAGGCGATGGACTTGCCTGTGCCCGGAATCAGGGCCACGGTCATGCTCACGTGCCGCACCCGGCCCAGCGCGTCCTTGAAGCGCGCCTCGTACACGCGCGGGGCGGCCTCCGGCGTGACGCGGCGCAGCCGGTGGTATTCGAGCATCCGGGGCACGTCGTCCTCGTGGAAGAACTGCGTCCACGACGGTCGCTCGGCGAGCCGCTCCTCGCTCACGCCCGCGAACTTGGCGAACTCGCGGTTGGCCAGGATGATGGAGGTGTCCTCTTCGATCAGGATGGAGGCCGCGCCGGTGTTCATGAAGATGGTCCGGTAGCGCTCCTCGGACTCGCGCAGCTCGTCGAAGACCGTGGACATGTCCCGGGCCAGCCGGGCCAGTTCGTCGTCGCCCGGCAAGGAAACGCCCCGCTGCCCCACGGGCAGGGTTCGCACGGAGCGCACCTGGTCGCCCAGGCTGGTTACGCGCGCCAGCACCCGCCGTTCCAGAAAGAGACCCAGCAGCAACGCGGCCAGGAGGCCGGCCAAAGAGAGCGAGAGCATGAGGAGCCGCGAGGCCTGGGCTCCGGCCTCACTTATGGCCATCGGAGATGTAACTTCGATGCGCAGGGCAGGCAGACCGAATACGTCGCGCATCATCGCGGCCGCGGCCAGCTCCGTTCCCCGCCGGGTCACGGCGCGATCCTTGACCACGGCTTCCTCGTCACTCGTTCCCTTGGGCGCGAGGGTCAGGGCCAAGTCCGTACGCTCGGCGATCTCGGCCACATATTTCGGGTCGATGCGCCTGGCCATGACCAGCCAGCCCGGTGATGGCCCTTCCTGGGCCGAGTCGAGAACCGGCCGACAGGCCAGAATGTATAACCCGCCACCGTGGCGGAAGACGCCCTTGAACCCGCTCTCGCCCGGAAAGGCGTTCCTGTCTCCCGCGCGGCGGGCCAAAAGCCCGACCATGCCCTCGGGAAGGGGAATGATGTCCGCCGATCCCGCGGCCCGATAGCCCTGCCAGGCAGGCCGCAAATCGGACCGCAACAGCAGAATCAGATGCAGTTTTTGCGTCTCGAACGTCGAAGGAACGAGGTTGGTTTCAGAATAATCGGGCTTTCGGCCCCGCAGGTAGGCGAAGGTGTCGTCCCACCATGCCCAGTCGCGCACCACCCGGTCCAGGGCTTCCAGGTCGGCCTCGATGGCGTTCACGGCCCTACGCGCGTCGCGCAGGATCTCTCCTTGCTCGATGCTCGCAAAACGGCCTTGCACGATGCTGCTGGTCAGAACGATGGAAGCGAGAATCAGGATGCTGAAGACGCCCGTGACAAAGGCGATGGTGACGGTGCGCAGGCTTTCGCCCCGCCCGCCGATGCGCGTCGTCAATCTCGCCATCCGCACCCCCTCCGGCCCGGATACGCCCAGAAATGGCCCCTCTCCCCTCGACCCCGCCCCGGGCAAGGGGGACCGGAGCTACTGCGTGGCCGTGGAGCCCGCCGAACCCTGCGAGGAGACGAGCTTGGCCACGTAGGCCTTGACCTTCTCGTCCTGGCGCCACTCGGCGTAGAGTTTCTCCCACTGCGCGAAATCGCGCTCCTCCTGGTCGAGCAGGCCTTCGTGCGACTGGTTCCACAGGCCGAAGAGGTACATTTCGATCTTGAAGGACGGCGAGTCGAAGACCTTGGCCAGAACGCCTTCCTGATACTTCTGCCCGTCCATGCGCGAGGCCATGAAGGCGCACACGTTCTCGGTGGCGCGCTGCTGATCGGTCTCGGCGCCGTTGACCATTTCCATGAGGCCCGCGAGGTGGGGTGCGTCGGCGCGCACCTTTTCGACCACGGCCTGGGGCACGTCGTAGACCAGCGCTCCGCCGCGCTCCTTCAGATAATAGAACCGCAACCAATGCTCGAAGCGCAAGACCTCGGAGGTATCCAGGGCTGCCTTCGCGACATCGGTGGACAACTTCTGCTCTTCCATGACGACTCCTTGAAAAAGGCCGTACCATGTCGGCCGAACGATCACTCGGGCGGACACTATGTCCATGCCCGACCCGGCAGTCAAGTCGCGAATACTCCTGAAAAAGATGCGGGAAACGAGCTTGTCGCCACCCCCCTTTGTTTTCAGGCCGCTCAAAAACATCCAGATGCAAGACGCGAGGAAAGATCAAGGCCGACGAGCAGTTGCAGCTCGCAAGGATTTGAATTTTTCACGGCAACGCGGCAGATGGGGGTTTTTCAGCAGCCGCGAACTATTGTTCAGCAGGAAATTTCAATACAGATGGCAGCTCACAAAGCGGCCGGGCGCGGCCTCGCGCCAGGCCGGGAATATCTCCGGACAGGGCCCAAAGGCGCTCGGGCAGCGGGGATGGAAGGGGCAGCCGGTCGGCGGGTCGAAGGGGCTGGGCGGCTCGCCGCGCAGCTTCTCGCGTTTCCGGCTCTTGCCTGGATCGGGCACGGGCACGGCCGAGAGCAGCGCCTTGGCGTAGGGGTGCAGCGGCTCGGCGAAGAGCGCCTCGCGCGGGGACCGCTCCATGAGCCTGCCCAGATACATCACGGCCACCTCGTCGCACATGGAACCGACCACGGACAGGTCGTGCGAGACGAAGAGGTAGGTCAGGCCCAGGCGCTCCTGCAGGTCGCGCAAAAGGTTCACGATCTGCGCCTGCACCGAAACGTCCAGGGCCGAGACGGGCTCGTCGCAGACCACGAGCTGCGGCTCCAGGGCCAGGCAGCGGGCGATGGCCACGCGCTGCCGTTGGCCGCCCGAGAACTCGTGCGGGTAGCGCGCGGCATGCGCCGGGGAAAGCCCGACCATGCGCAACAGTTCGGCCACGCGCTCGCGGCGGAAGGCCGCGTCGCCCACGCCGTGGATGACCAGCCCCTCGCCCACGATGCCGCCGATCTTCTGGCGCGGGTTGAGCGAGGAATAGGGGTCCTGAAAGACCATCTGCACCTGACGGCGGAAATCGGCAGGCAGGCGCGGCCACACGGACTCGCCCCGAAAGAGCGCGCGCCCCTCGTCGGGCCGCTCCAGGGCCACGGCCAGGCGGGCCAGGGTGGACTTGCCGCAGCCCGACTCGCCCACGAGCCCGAGCGTGGCGCCCTGCGGCACGGCCAGACTCACGTCGGTCACGGCGCGCACCACCTGCCGCCGGGAGCCGAACAGGCCGTCGCGCACGGAGTAGCGCCGCGAAACGCCGTCGAGTTCGAGGAGCGCGCTCACGGCCGCCCTCCTCCGTCGGCACGAAGCCAGCAGCGCGTGCCGCGCTCGCCGAAGGCGGGCGGAATCTCCACGCGGCAGCGGTCGAAGACGTGCGGACAGCGGGGATGGAAATGGCAGCCGGACGGCAGGGCCGAGATGTCCGGCGTCGTGCCGGGGATGGGCGTCAGCCGCGCGCGCCTGCCCGCATCCAGACGCGGCAGCGAGGCCAGGAGCCCCTGCGTGTAGGGGTGCTCGGGCGCGGCGAAGACATCGGCCACGGACGCGCGCTCCACGATCCGGCCCGCATACATCACGGCCGCGCGCGCGGCCGAGCCCGCGACCACGCCCAGGTCGTGCGTCACGAGCAGCACGGACATGCCGCGCCCGGCCTTGAGCCGGTCCAAAAGATCGAGGATTTCCGCCTGGATGGTCACGTCCAGGGCCGTGGTCGGCTCGTCGGCCAAAAGCACTTCCGGATCGCAGGAGAGCGCCATGGCGATGACCACGCGCTGGCGCATGCCGCCGGAAAGCTCGTGCGGGTAGCTTTTTGCGCGGCGCTCGGGGTTGGGGATGCCCACCTCGGCCAGAAGCTCCACGGCCCTGGCCATGGCCTGGCGGGGCGAAAGCCCCAGGTGAAGCCGCACAGGCTCGGCGATCTGCTCGCCCACGGTGAAGACGGGATTGAGCGCGGTCATGGGCTCCTGAAAGACCATGGCCAGATGGCGGCCGCGCAAAAGCCGCCGCGCCTCGGGATCGAGCGTCGTCAGTTCGCGCTCCCGGAAACGGATCGAGCCTTCGGCCACGCGACCCGGTTCGGGCACGAGCCCGAGGATGGAGAGCGCGACCATGGTCTTGCCCGAGCCCGACTCGCCCACCAGGGCCAGGGTCTCGCCGGGGATCAGGTCCAGGTCCGCGCCGTCCACGGCCACGGCCGGACCCGCTTCGAGATCGAAGACCGTGGTGAGACCGCGAATGGAGAGGACCGGGGCGACCATGACCCGCCTTGTACGGCCTTTGCCGCGCAGGGGCAAGCGGCGCTCGGGCCGTCCCAGGGACACCATCTGCCGCGTCGCCGCAGAAAGTTCAAACCCTCGCGCATGCGAACTGCCCTTCGGCCTTGAACTTTTCGTGCGCCTCGCATCCGGCGCTCTTCGAACGGCCTGCGAAACCGATCTCGGCAGCCGTCTCCGGAGCACGCAGGAGGCGCTGCAATCGCCTGAAATGCGTGAACAAATCGTGCCCCGCCCCGGCTTGCGGCAGAGCCGGGAAATCCTCTCGTAATGCCTTATAATTGCAGTGTTTTCACATCCTCTCCGGGTGATCTGAAATCCCGTCAAGGGCCTGTTCGCGCCCGTTTGCGGCCCGGACGCGCCCGGACGTGCCCGGCCCGCCTCGCGTGGTGTAGAACCTGTGGGGCGACCCCGGCGGACCGGGCATGGGTGTGGCGGCCGGGGTGCCTAGCCGGTGATTTTTGTGCTGCGGGCCGAGGCGGCCTGGGGTATGAGCCGGGCTATACATGCGAGACGCACCGGACTGTCGGCGAAGCGCCGTCTGCTGCATAACAAGGAGAACGCCAGATGAGCAGAAAAGAAGCCATTCATGTCTTCACCCCGGCGCTGGCCGTGGCCCTGCTGCTGGCGGCGGTCCTGGCCCTGGGGCCGCTTACGCCGCGCGCCCAGGCCGCGGACTGGCTGCCCGCCGACGACGCCGTCGGATTCTGGGGCGTCAAGCTCCCCGCGCCAGACAACGCCGTGAACTGGGATATGGGATCCATCTATCCCATGAAGAACGCCGACTACGCCGTCACGTATGGGTATATGGTTGACGGGAAGTTTTTCTGGGCAATCTACAACCTTTCCAAAGGCCGCGTCATCCGACAATGGGAGGCCGACACCAAGGAAAAATGGTACGCGGCCATGCGAGAGGCTCAAGGCATGGCCGGAGAACGGTTGCATCTGAAAAGCCTTGGAAAACTGAACACCCCTCGCATCCGCGATCTCGGGGATGTCGGCGGCGGGACGAACAGTTCGCCCTTCGAATACGGGATCAGCTACGTCCTGGACGGCGAACCGCACGAAGAGGCCCTGGCCTGGGTCACGGAACAGCCGCGCCGCTTCGCCTGTTACGGCCATCACGAATGGACGTTCGAACTCCCCTGCGAGGGATACATACACGTTTCCTCCTTGGGGATTTTTTTCATCTTTCTTCTGTCCGACGGCACCCTCCTGGCGTATGATTCGGAAAACCCCTTCATCATCCGCTTCCGCGAGGACATGAGTTCGCCCTTCATCGACCAGCATCCCGAGTTGGTGCGCGTGCCGTTTCGCGATGCCTACGACTACTACATGAAGGTCGCCGCCGAAATCCGCGAGCAACGGCCCGAGAACATCCTCGAAGAGATCGACGCAGTGGTCGCGCCCCATTTCCGAACCCTGCTGCATAACAAGGAGAACGCCAGATGAGCAGAAAAGAAGCCATCCGCGCCTTTGTCGTCGATGCCGTGCACGTGGCCGAAGGCGCGCCGGACGAAACCCGCTATGCCGCGTCCTTTGCCCAGAAAGGCAAGAGCGGCCTGTCCTTCGGCCGCTGCCAGCACGACGTGGCAGTGAATGACGATGCCCGCAAGAAATTTGAGACGGCGCTGAAGAACGCAAAGGATGATGCCAATAATGACATGTTCACCAATGATGAATACGACAAAGTCCTGGAACTGTCTTCGCGTTCCGGCGTCACGGCCGAAGACTTCGAGAAGGAGGCCCCGGGCCTTCTGGAGAAGGTCAACGCCGCCCTGAACACCGAGGAGGCGCGGACGGCCATCGACGGTCTCGACGCCGCGCGCGAGAAGGTGGTCATCGGCTTCGCTGATACCATCATGGAGGCCGCGAAGCGAAACCCCAACGGCCCCGGCGTGTTCGACCCCGACCATCCGGATTTCGCCCAGGCCATCGCCATGGCCGCCCAGTGGGGCAACCGCTCCGGCGGCGTGGCGACCCTGGCCGCCTGGGCCGAAGGCAAGGAGGTGAAGCTGAGCACCACGACGGACAAGCCCGAGACCTGCATCAGCGACGGCCCCCCGAGCCTGGGGGGCATGGACGACTACTTCTCCAAGACCAAGTATTTCCGGGACGACGCGCCCGACGAGCTTCCCAAGTGGACCGAACGCCACGCCGGATTCGCGAAGGACGCGATGGCGCGCAGAGAAAAGGACTACGCCTTCACGGACGAGACCGGCGAGTCGCGCCCTGCCTTCGGCGGTCAGGCCATGGCGCGTTCCGAAACGGCCGAGGCCGGACAGGAGCCCGCCGGATCGCCGTCCGCCGATTCCGGGAGCGACCTCGAACGCGAACCGTCCGCTTCTTTGCGCCAACCGGCCGCTCCCCTGCCCCAGGCGCAAGCGCGGGCCGCGGCCGCCGGAACCGAGCCCACCGACGGCCTTCCCCATGCTCGCCCCCTGCACCTGCCAACCCCGGTAACCGATCAGCCAGGGGCCTCGCAAACGCTGCTCGAACGCGCCGCGCCTGCGACTGTGCCTGCCCACGGCCCCGCCGCGGTCCGCCCGCTGCCCGACGCATCGGCGACAATGCCCGGACACGCCGAACTCCCGGCGGCAGCAATGCCCCGCGTCAAGAATCTCCTGTTCGACCCCATCGACCCGGCCGACCTTCAGGACGACATGAAGCCTGTCTCGACCCTGGAATATCTTACCGAAGTTTTTGCGGAGGCCGCCTCGGGCCGCCCGGAGGGCAGGCCGCCCAAGCGGCCCGCCTGGTTCAGACCGTCCAATCCCCAGGAATTGACCACCGACGAGTACATCTGGCAGGTCTTCAATCCCGGCCATTCCTTGCGGCGGCGCGTCTAGCGCCGCGTTCAGAGCCGACCGGCCGGGCAGCGCAACCAAAGGGGCGCGAAGTCACATGCTTCGCGCTCCCGCCGATCACCAGGAGGAGAAGCAATGCGCCCAGAAGATACCAGGGCACGAGGCTGTGCCCGAATGCCGCATGGCAAGGATTCACTTTATCGCCCGGACCGTGCGCCGAAGCGTCCCGCCTCCTGCCCGGCCGCACGAAGCAAAGCGCGGGGTTTCACCCCGGCGCTGGCCGTGGCCCTGCTGCTGGCGGCGGTCCTGGCCCTGGGGCCGCTTACGCCGCGCGCCCAGGCCGCGGACTGGCTGCCAGCCGACGACGCCGTCGGATTCTGGGGCGTCAAGCTCCCCGCGCCAGACAATGCCGTGAACTGGCGGATCGGTTTTAATTATCTCACCCAGGACGGCGATTACAGCATCGTTTACGGCTACGAGATCGACGAAAAGTTCTTCTGGACAGTCTACAACCTCTCCAAGGGCCGCGTCGTCCGGCAATGGGAGACTGCGAGCGCGGACGAACGGCGTTCGATAATGGGTGAGGCTGGAGCATTGGCAGGACAAAGGGTGACCTTCAAACACACCTTGAATGCAAAGATGTCTCGCATCAGCGACCTGAAGACCATATCCGGCCTCTCCAGCCATACTCCATTTGATTACGGATTCAGCTACATCCTGGACGGGGAGCTTTATGAAGAGTCGCTGGTCCGGGTTACGGATGCGCCCAGATACTTCGAATGTCGAGGCTACCACGAATGGACGTTCGAACTTCCCTGCGGGGGATACATCCACTCCACCTCCCTGCTCATCGGATATAGCGCCATCCTCCCGGACAACACGATCCTTGACTACGATCCTCCCTTCATCATCCGCTTCCGCGAGGACATGAGTTCGCCCTTCATCGACCAGCATCCCGAGTTGGTGCGCGTGCCGCTTCGCGATGCCTACGACTACTACATGAAGGTCGCCGCCGAAATCCGCGAGCAGCGGCCCGAGAACATCCTCGAAGAGATCGACGCAGTGGTCGCGCCCCATTTCCGAACCCTGCTGCATAACAAGGAGCCGCAGAAAAACTCCGCCCCGTAGCAGACCGCCCCAAAAGCCTCATCTGCTGCGTTGCTGCGAAAAAATTCAAACCCTCGCGTATGCGAAATACGCGTCGGCCTTGGATTTCTCTTGCGCCTTGCATCTGAAGCTTTTTGAACGGTCTGAAAACAAGGTTTGTCAACAATCCCGTAGGCCGTTGAAAAAGCGCCGGATGGACCGGCGCACGCGCGCCTCCCGGCGGGAGCGCATCGGGATGCGCCGCGCCTCTTGCCTTGCCCGCGCGGGGCGGGTATCACCCCCCGCATGGCACCCCTGAACTTCACCGACGCCGAGAAACGCGCCCTGGCCATCTTGCAGCGCGACCTGCCCGACTCCGCCACCCCCTTCGCCGACGTGGCCACGGCCACCGGCCTGAGCGAGGCCGAGGTCATCGCCCTGGTCAAGCGCCTCAAGGACGAAGGGGTCATCCGCCGCTTCGGCGCCACCCTGCGCCACCAAAAGGCGGGCTACGGCCACAACGCCATGGTCGCCTGGTACGCCGAGGACGGCGTGGACCTCGACGCCGTGGGCGCGATCTTCGCGGCCCGGCCCGAGATCTCGCACTGCTACGTGCGCCGCAACTGCATGGACTGGCCCTACAACTTCTACACCATGATCCACGGCTCCTCGCCCGGCGACTGCCTGCGCGTGGTGGAGGAACTCATCGAGGCCACCGGCATTCCCCAGTACGACATCCTTGAGAGCGTGCGCGAACTGAAAAAGACGTCCATGGTCTATTTCGCCAAGGACGACGGAGACGACGATGATCCGGTCTGAACAGCTTTTCGACGAGGCCAGGCAATTCATCCCCGGCGGCGTGAACTCGCCCGTGCGCGCCTGCCACCACGTGGGCGCGGTGCCCTTGTTCATCGAATCCGCCAAGGACGCCCATCTGCACACCGCCGACGGCGAGACGCTCGTGGACTACGTCATGAGTTGGGGGCCGATGCTGCTCGGCCACGCCCACCCCGACGTGACCCGCGCCGTGCGCGCGGCCGCCGAGAAGGGCACGAGCTTCGGCGCGCCCTGCGCGGCCGAGGTGGAACTCGCCCGCGCCGTGGTCGAGGCCGTGCCCGGCATCGAGATGGTGCGCATGGTCAACTCCGGCACCGAGGCCACCATGAGCGCCCTGCGCCTAGCGCGCGGCGTGACCGGCCGCACCAAGGTCGTCAAGTTCAAGGGCTGCTACCACGGCCACGCCGACGCCTTCCTGGCCGCGGCCGGGTCGGGCCTGGCCACCCTCTCCATCCCCGGCACGCCGGGCGTGCCCGCCGCCACCGTGGCCGACACCCTGCTCGCGGCCTACAACGACCTCGACGCAGTGGCCGACCTCTTCGAGGCGCACGGCGACGACATCGCCTGCGTCATCGTGGAGCCCATGGCCGGGAACATGGGCCTCGTGCCCGCGGCCGAAGGATTCCTGGAGGGCCTGCGCGGCCTGTGCGACAAGTACGAGGCCCTGCTCATCTTCGACGAGGTCATCACCGGTTTCCGCCTCTCCTACGGCGGCGCGCAAACGCGCTTCGGCCTGACGCCGGACCTGACCTGCCTGGGCAAGATCATCGGCGGCGGCCTGCCCGTGGGCGCGTTCGGCGGCAGGCGCGAGTTGATGGAGCGCATGGCCCCGTGCGGCGACGTCTATCAGGCGGGTACGCTCTCGGGCAATCCGCTGGCCATGGCCGCGGGCATCGCCACCCTCAAGGCCCTGAAGCAGATGGACTACGCGGCCCTGGAGAAGCGCACCGCGGCCCTGGCGGGCGAACTGGCGGACATCCTGCGCGGCAAAGGTCTGCCCGTGACCCTGCACCACATCGCCTCGGCCTTCACCTTGTTCTTCACCGAGGGCCCGGTAACCAACTTCGCCCAGGCCTCGGCCGCCGACACCGATCTCTACGCCAAGTTCTACGGCGCCATGCGCGCGGGCGGGGTCAACGTCGCGCCCTCGGCCTTCGAGTGCGCCTTCACCTCCTTCGCGCACACCGAGGAGGACTTCGAGCGCACCGTCGAGGCGGCGAAGAAGGCCGTCTTCTAAGCCATGGCCGACGGCGGCCCGAAAATCGCCTTCTGGGCGCTGACCGGGCAGGGCCTTGGCCTCGCGCGGCGGCTTGCCGCCGCGCTGCCGGGCGCGATCTTCGCGCCCTCCCGGCTTGCCGAACCGGGCGAAAGGCCGTTTGACGAGCTTCTGCCCACGGTGGCGGCCGCGTTCTCGGCCCATACTGCCCACGTCTTCGTCTGCGCGGCGGGCATCGCCGTACGCGCCGTGGCCCCGCACCTGCGCGCCAAGGACACGGACCCGGCCGTGGTGGTCATGGACCAAAACGGCCGCTTCGCGGTCCCGATCCTTTCCGGCCACCTGGGCGGGGCCAACGCCCTGGCCGCGCGCCTGGCCCTTATATCCGGCGGCACGGCCGTGATCACCACGGCCACGGACACCGAGGGGCTGCCCGCCATCGACCTACTGGCCCAGGAGCGCGGCATGACCATCGCCGACCTCTCGACCGTCAAACGCGTCAGCGCCGCCCTGCTCGACGGCGCGCGCGTGCCCCTGCACGACCCGGACGGGCTGTTCTTCGCTCCCGGCGACCCTCATCTGGCGCACTTCGCGCCCATGGACGCGGCGGCCGCGCGCGAAAAATCCCTGGCCGTGTGGGTACAGTGGCGGAAAATCGACGTCCCGGCGGGCCATCTGCGGCTCGTGCCGCGCGTCGTCCGCGCGGGCCTGGGCTGCCGCCGGGGAACCCCGGCCGACGCCATCCTGGCCTGCCTGCGAAAGGCGCTGGACCGTGCGGGCGCGGACGAGCGGGCCGTGGGCGGTCTGGCGAGCATCGACCTGAAGGCCGACGAGCCGGGCCTCACCGAGGCCGCGCGCACGCTTGGCGCGCCCCTGACCTTTTACGACGCGGCGCGCCTTTCGCGCGTGGCCGCGCCAAACCCCTCGGCCCGCGTGGAACAGGCCACCGGCTCGGCCAGCGTGGCCGAGGCCGCGGCCCTCCTGCTGGCCCAGGCAACGGAGCTTTTGTGCGAGAAGACGATCTGCCCGGCGGCCACGGCGGCCCTGGCGCTCGCAAGACCGCGCCCGGCCGCCTGACGGTCGCGGGGCTTGGGCCCGGCGACGCGGGGCTGCTCGCGCCCATGGCCCGCCAGGCCATCGCGGCGG
The DNA here is from genome assembly GCF_000422245.1 of Alkalidesulfovibrio alkalitolerans DSM 16529. NCBI lineage: Bacteria > Pseudomonadati > Thermodesulfobacteriota > Desulfovibrionia > Desulfovibrionales > Desulfovibrionaceae > Alkalidesulfovibrio > Alkalidesulfovibrio alkalitolerans. The sequence goes on along the minus strand of NZ_ATHI01000004.1, from coordinate 51,277 downwards.
CCGAGACCGTCGTGGGCTACGCCACCTACATCGACCTGATCGAGCCCGGACTGCTCGCGGGCAAGGACGTGCTGCGCGGCCGCATGACCGGCGAGGTGGAGCGCTGCAGCCAGGCCGTGGACGCGGCCGTGTCCGGCAGGAACACGGTGGTCGTCTCCAGCGGCGACGCCGGGATATACGGCATGGCCGGCCTCGTGCTGGAGATACTGGAGGCGCGGAAGCTTCTGGCCGAGGTGCCCTTCGAGGTCGCGCCCGGCATCCCGGCGCTGGCGGCCGCGGCCGCGCTTCTGGGCGCGCCGTTGATGCACGACTTCGCGGTCATAAGCCTCTCCGACCTCCTGACTCCGCGCGAGGTCATCATACGCCGCGTGATCGCAGCGGCCGAAGCGGACTTCGTCATCGTGCTCTACAACCCGCGCTCGAAAAAGCGGCACGATCTGCTGGCCCGGGCATTGCATGAAACAGCGCAACGGCGTGGGCCACACACCACGGTCGGGCTGGTACGCAACGCCTTCAGGGAGGGACAGGAGACGGACGTGACGACCATCGCGGACTTCGACCCCGCCAGGGTTGATATGCTCTCCCTTTTGGTGATAGGGAATGAATCCTCTCGCGCGCTAAAGATCGGCGAAGGTCGCATGGAACGGCGGCTCATGCTGACGCCGCGAGGCTATGCAGGGAAGTACGAAATCGGATAGATTTCGAACGATACGAAGGGTGCACGGCCGCTCTACGCGCCCGGAACGCGCATCGGCCTTGACACTATGTGGCATGTGACATGTGAACTGTTCAGTGCAAGGAAGGAGGTTTGAGGCATGAGGAAATTCACCATTCTGAGCCTGGCCTTGGCGGCCGTGCTCCTCGTGGCCGGCGCGGTCATCGCCGCCCCCAAGGCCCCCGGAGACGAGTACGTCAAGCTGCCCGAGGGCGCGACCAAGACGCAGCAGTCGATCAAGTTCTCCCACACGGCGCACGGTGCTCTCGAGTGTACCGCGTGCCACCACACGTGGGACGGCAAGGGCGACATCCAGTCCTGCTCGACTGCTGGCTGCCACACCGACATGAAGGAAAAGAAAGGCGGCGCTTCCTACTACGCCGCGTTCCACGCCCCGCAGAGCACCATCTCCTGCATGGGCTGCCACAGGGTCGAGCGCCAGGCCGGCAAGACCAACGTCCCCACGGCCTGCACTGCTTGCCATCCGAAGAACCAGTAGGCTTCGGTCCCCAAAGGGGGCTGCCCCGGGGCGGCCCCCTTTTCGCTTCCTGAACCCCGGCGCATGCCCTGGAGTGGACCATGGCCAAATCGTCCAACAACGTCTCCAACGCCGAGATCATCGAACTCACCGATCTTCTTGAGCCCGGCGATCCCAGCAAGGTCCGGGACGGCGACGCCGACCTCGACGACCTGCTCGGGGGCGGCGATGACGACGCCTCGCTCGACGATCTCCTAAACGCTGGGGACGGCGACCTCAAGGGCATGGGAGACATCGACCTGCCTGACGACTCCGATTCCGGCGGCGCGGGCGACGAAATCGACATGGACGGGCTTGACGACCTCCTGGCCGACATGAACGGCGGCAAGGCGACCTCGGACGACGACATCGAAGCCATGCTCGGCGGCGCCCCCGGCGGATCGCTCAAACCGCCCTCGCAGGACGACATCGACGACCTGTTGGCCGGACTCGACGACGAAGCGCCGGGCGAAACACCGGACGAGACCGACGTGGAGCCGAAAAAGACGAAAGCCGCCTCCCAGGACGACATCGACGACCTGCTGGCCGGACTCGACGACGCGCAACCTGCGGACCTGCCCGACGACGAGCCGGAACCGGCAGTTGCCCCAGCGTCCGCCCCAAAAGCCGATGACACGGACTACGACATCGAAGCCCTGCTGGCCGCCACCGACGAGGCCGGAGAAGAAAAGGCTCCCGTGCCCCGCGTCGAGGATGCTGCGTTGGTCGCCGATTCCGAAACGCCTGGTCCAGACGAGCCGGTCGCGCTGGATTTCGACGAAACAGAGGAAGACCTGGACAAACTTTTGAAGGACATCGACACGGATATTTCCCTGGATGAGGCCACGCCCGCCCCGCTCGCCAGCGTGGACGCGCAGCGTATCGAGGCCCTGGAGGCGCGTTTGGCTTCTCTCGACGGCATCGAGGGGCGTCTGGCAGCCTTGGAGGCCGGACGGACGGGCCTTGCGACCGATGCGGACGCGGCAGCCGAGACGAACGGCATCGAGGAAGCCGTGGAGCGCGTGCTCGCGCGGCGGCTCGACGATGTCTCGGCCTCGCTGCGCGAGGCCATCAAGACCGACCTCGTGGCGGTGATCGAGAAGGCCGTCCCGGCGGCGGCGGCCCGGATCATCCGCGAGGAAATCGCGGCCCTGGCCGAGACGCTGGACGAAGACGACTAGCAAACAGTCCTTGGCGCGCCCCTCGCCGCCTCGACTTTGCGCCGCGGCCATGCTAGGAGGCGGCAGCAAAACAAGCGGGGGTGGCCGACGAGGTTTCTCCCGCTTTCCCCGCCCCGCGCCTTTCCGAACGGTCGGTCAAGGCCATTTCCCCAGGGCGGGGTTTTCGTTCGGGAGGCATTCGTGGACAAGGACAGGCAACTCGCCCTTCAGGTGGCCAAGGAGATCGTGGTCAAGTTCATCGAGGTGCAGCGCATCTCGCCCGCCAACTTCAGCGACCACTTCGCCCCCATCTACCAAGAGGTTCTGCGCACCCTGACGGCCGAGGCGGCAACGCCCGAGGGCGGCCGCAAGTCGTGACCACGCCCCGTAATTCCGGTGAGGACCGTCCCGCTCCCGCCGAGACCCCGGCCGGGCAGGACGCGCCTGCGCCGTCCGGCTCCACGCACGCCTCCAGCGCATCTTCGCCCGACGGCCATGGCCACCGCGTGGCGGCCATGTTCGGCCGCATCGCCCGCTGGTACGACATCCTGAACCACGGCCTCTCGCTCGGCCAGGATATCTACTGGCGGCACCGGCTGGTGAGGCATCTGCGTCTGCCGCGAAACGGCCTGCTCGTGGACCTGGCGGCCGGGACCATGGACGTGACCCTGACGGCGCTGCGCCAGTTCCCCGACGCGCGCGTGCTGGCCCTGGACTTCGCCCAGCCCATGCTGGCACGCGGCCGCGACAAGGTCGCAGCACGCGGCCTCTCGGACCGCGTGCTGCCCGCCCTGGCGGACGGCCGCGTGCTGCCGCTGCCCGACGCCTGCGCCGACGCCGCGACCATCGCCTTCGGCATCCGCAACATCGTGCCCCGCGAGCAGGCCTTCGCCGAGCTTTTCCGGGTGCTCAAGCCCGGCGGCAGGCTGTGCGTGCTGGAATTCGGCAGCGGCCGGACGCGCATCTGGAAGGGACTGTACAACCTCTACCTGGACCGGCTGCTGCCCATGGCCGGGCGACTGGTCTCGGGCGACTCGGACGCCTACCGCTACCTGGCGGACACCATCCGCAACTTTCCCGACGCGCGCGAACTCGGCCGCGAGATGCGGGCCGCCGGATTCGACCGGGTGCTGTGGCATCCGCTGCTCTCGGGCATCGTCTACGTGCACGTGGCAGAGAAGGCCGGAGACGGCAAAAGCGCCTGAAGCCGCGCGGCAACGCAGCCAGCGCGGATTTTTCACGCCTCGCCCCGCAGATGGCGTCTTTTCACCAGCCTGCCAACGGGCTTGGCGGCATCCCCCGCCCCGCAGGTGGCGTCTCTTCAGCGGGTGGATTGCGACGAGGCGCCTTTTCACCAGCCTGCCAACGGGCTTGGCGGCATCCCCCGCCCCGCAGGCCGGTCAAAAGGCGTCAGATGCAAGGCGCAAGAAAGCGCCGGGCCCGACGCGTATAATGATATACGCGAGGGGTCGGCGCTTTCGCGGCAACGCCGCAGATGACGCGTTTTCACCGGCCTGCTTAGCTGCGGACAATGTAGACGATAAGCAGCCCGCCAAGCATGGCGACCATGCCGATCATGCGCAGGACCATGGGCGGTTTTTCAGACAGAAGGCGCAGGACCTTGGGCATCTTCTCGGCCCACAGGAAATACGGCAGCCCCTCTATGACCAGGGCCAGCCCCACGGCCGTGAAGATGTCGTTCCAGCCAATGTTCATAAGGGGTGTTTACCGGCCGCCAAGTATGCTGTAAAGGACTAGCGGTCTCAAAACCTGTTACGGCGAGTTGCGCATGATCTCCTTCGACGACCTGAAATCCGGAAAATCCCCCGTGGCCGTGGTCGGCCTCGGCTACGTCGGCTTGCCCCTGGCTGTGGCCCTCTCACGCCATTTCAGGGTCATCGGCTTCGACATCTCCACGGAACGCGTGGCCGAACTCACGGCCGGTCACGACCGCACGCGCGAAGTCACGTCCGAGGCGCTTTCGGCCGCACGGGTGGACTACACCACGGCCCCGGCCGAGCTTCGCAAGGCCGGAGTGGTCATCGTGGCCGTTCCCACGCCCATCGACGCCCACAGAAACCCGGACCTCCGCCCCGTGCGCGGGGCCTCGGCCACCGTGGGCGCGAACCTCTCCAAAGGGACGATCGTCTGCTTCGAATCCACGGTCTATCCCGGCCTGACCGAGGAAGTCTGCGTACCCATCCTGGAGGAGCGCTCCGGGCTGGCCTGCGGCCGCGACTTCTTCGTGGGCTACTCGCCCGAGCGCATCAACCCCGGCGACAAGGTCCACACCCTGGAGAGCATCGTCAAGGTCGTGGCCGGACAGACGCCCGAGGTGCGCGAGATCCTGGCGGGCATGTACGGCGCGGTGGTACGCGCCGGCGTGCACCTGGCCTCGTCCATCAAGGTGGCCGAGGCGGCCAAGGTCATCGAGAACACCCAGCGCGACCTGAACATCGCCCTGATGAACGAGTTGGCCCTGATCTTCGGCAGGCTCGGCATCGACACCACCGAGGTGCTCGAAGCCGCGCGCACCAAATGGAACTTCCTGCCCTTCAGCCCCGGCCTCGTGGGCGGGCACTGCATCGGCGTGGACCCCTACTACCTGACCTTCAAGGCCGAGGAGATCGGCCACCACCCCCAGGTCATTCTGGCGGGCCGCCGCATCAACGACTCCATGGGCAAGCACGTGGCCGAAACCTGCGTGAAAATGCTCATCAAGAACAACTGCGGGGCCGTGGGCCAGGCGCGCATCGGCGTTTTGGGCCTGACTTTCAAGGAGAACGTGCCCGACCTGCGCAACACGCGTGTCATCGACATCATCGCCGAGTTGCGCGAATACTGCCCCGAGGTTCTGGTGCACGACCCCCACGCCGACCAAGCCGAAGCCATGCACGAATACGGCCTGCAACTGTGTCCGGCCGAGGCCCTGAACGGCCTTTCCGCGCTCATCGTGGCCGTGGCCCACGAGGAGTTCACCCGGCTCTCGCCGCAGTCGCTGCAGGCCATGTTCGCCCCCGGCGTCACGCCCATCGTCCTCGACGTCAAGGGCGTACTCGACCGCGCCGGCCTGACGGCCCAGGGCTTCGGCTACTGGCGGCTGTAAAAGCCCGCCCGAACACGAAAAAGCCCCCGGCACGTCGCGACATGCCGGGGGCTTTTTCGTTCGTTCTCCCATTCCCCCGCCGAATTGCCTGGACTCTTTCACGACCCGCTGTTTTCCCGCCCCGAAGCACGGCTCTCCACCCCTTCCACCGCCTTTGCCAGGCGATATCGCACCGATCCTGCCTGGCTGCGGCCCCATCACCGCAAACACAAGGGACGAAACAGGAAGAATGCCGTTTCCGGATACGGGCAATCAATTTGTCACACAAACAATAACCAATCATTCAAATTAATCTGTAAATTTATGCAATTAAATACACCAGACTCCGCCACCTTTTCGACGCAAAAGTGCAACACTCCGATATTCCTTATGTTTTTCATGAAATCATACTACATTGGTCGACAAACCGCGTGAGAACGGCACGCCAGCATTCATTTTTTCTCAAAAATATCCTATATATTCAATGATATCACAAAGTACGCCAGTCTTCAAACAAATCTCGTGAACCATTGATCGCGCGCCCGACTGATAACGAAATCGACCACAGCCCTGCTTCCCAAAATCCTGTCTTTTTGCCATGTTGGCGCGAATGGTAGGGTAAACGCGTAGCCGGAGCGCATCACAGGGGGTCTGCGAGATGAAGCTCTCAATCTTTTGGAAGGTCCTATCGTTCATCCTCATTGTCATCGCGGTGCTCACCGCGAGCATAACCTACAGCGTCAACCATTTCGTGAGCCAGGGCTTCGACGAACAGTCCCTGGTGCAGATCCGGAACTTCCGGCAAAGCGTGGACGCCGAGATCAAAGACATCGGCGAAATGCTTTCCCTCTCCGCCAGACTGGTGGCCGAAAACCCGGCAGTGGCGCAGGCTGCGGCCGAGGGAGACTCCGCCTTTCTTGCTTCCGTCGCCAAAGGCATGATGAAGAATTCGGCGATCGAGTTCGTCACCATCTCCGACGCACGGGGAACGGTCCTCGCGCGCGGCCACTCCGACAGGACCGGGGATTCGGTCGCGAACCAGATCAACGTGCAAAAAGCCCTGCGCGGCGAGGCATCCGTGGGCATCGAACCCGGCACCGTGATCAAGTTCTCGCTGCGCGCCGGACAACCGATCGTCCTCGCGGGGCGGGTCGTGGGCGTCGTCACCCCGGGCGTGGACCTCGGCTCCATGAGCTTCGTGGACAGCATCAAGTCGCGCATCGGCGTTGAGTGCACCATCTTCGACAACGATATGCGCGTGGCCACGACCATCATGCGCCAGGGGCAGCGCGCCGTCGGCACAAAGATGGACAACCCCGCGGTCATCGAGACCGTGCTCAGAAACTCGCGCGAGTTCATCGCCCAGAACCTGATCCTGGGCCGGATGTACGACACAGCCTACTGGCCCATCGTCTCCGCCGACGGCAAGACCAGCGGCATGCTCTTCATTGGCGCGCCACGCGAAATCGTGGAGCAAACACAGCGCGAAATCGTCAACGCCATCCTCGTCGTCTCCGGCATCATCACCCTGATCGTAGCCGTGCTGGCCGTGATCTTCGCCCGCTCCCTGGCCAACCCCGTACGCCGCGCCTCTGAATTCGCCTCGGACATCGCAGGCGGCAAACTCGACGGAACGCTGACCATCGCCAACAAGGACGAAATCGGCGTGCTCGCGGCCTCGCTGAACGCCATGGTCAAAAGCCTGCGCGAGATGATCGCCACGGCCGAAGCCAAGACACGCGAGGCCGAAGAGCAGGCCACGCTGTGTAAAAAGGCCTCGGACGAGGCCGAAGAAGCCAAGCGCAAGGCCGAACAAGCCAAACGAGAGGGCATGCTCCAGGCGGCCGGGCACATCGAGGTCGTGGTCGAACGCATGACCTCGGCTTCCGAGGAGCTTTCCCGCCAGGTGGAGCAGGCTGCGCGAGGCTCGGAGCGGCAAAACGCCCGCGTGGCCGAGACGGCCACGGCCATGGAAGAAATGAACGCCACGGTCATGGAAGTCGCGCGCAACGCTTCGCAATCGGCCGTGGACGCCGACAAGGCCAAGGCGCAGGCCAACCAGGGCGAACGCTCCGTGGGGCAGGTCATCTCGGCCATCGGCGGACTGAAGACGCAGACCGAGGCCCTGCAGACGACCATGGAGAGCCTGGGCCGCCAGGCCGAGAGCATCGGCCAGATCATCACGGTCATCGAGGACATAGCGGACCAGACCAACCTCCTGGCGCTCAATGCCGCCATCGAGGCCGCACGCGCGGGCGATGCGGGACGGGGCTTCGCCGTGGTCGCGGACGAGGTGCGCAAGCTCGCCGAGAAGACCATGAACGCCACCAAGGAGGTCGGCCAAGCCATCTCCTCCATTCAGCGTGACGCGCGATCGAGCGTGGAGGCCACTCACGCCGCAGCCAAGTCCGTAGGCGAATCCACGGCCCTGGCCGAACAATCCGGCAAGGCCCTCGCGGAAATCGTTGGCATCGTCGGCAACACCTCGGGCCAAGTCTCGTCCATCGCGGCCGCCGCCGAACAGCAGTCCGCGACATCCGAGGAGATCAACCGTTCCGTGGACGAGATCAGCCAGATATCCATGGAAACCTCGCAGGTCATGGCCGAGGCGGCCTCGGCGATCACCGAACTGGCCCGCCAGTCCCAGGAACTGCAAAAACTTGTTCACGAACTGAAGACGCAGGAGTAATGTCGGGCCCGTGACGCCCGCATCCCGACCCCAGGCGTGCGGCCGGAGCGATCCGGCCGCACGTTTCCGACACGACGAAGCGCCCCTGCTCGTGGCCTGCGCCACTCGGCGCGAGATGGCGGCCGCCCTGCGCCTTGGCGACGCTACTGCCGCGCCCGGACAGGGCGAGGTTGTCCTGGCCCCGGTCCACGGGCGGGAGTGCCTGCTCCTGGTTACGGGCGTGGGGCCGGTGAGCGCGGCCGCGCACCTCGGACTGGCCCTTGGCCGCGAGAACCCCTCGGGCGTCCTGTGCCTGGGAGTGGCAGGAACCTTCGATCCGCGCGTCGCGTCCATCGGCGACGCAGCCGTGCTCAACCAGGCGGTCTTCGCCGACTACGGACTCTTCGGCGAGAACGGCGTCGATCCGCGCGGCATCGGCCTGCCCCAGGGATTTCTTGGTGGCCAGCCCGTCTTCGACCGCCTGGGCCTCGATCCAGACGCCGCGAGCGAGCGGCTGGCGTTGTCCGTGCCGGACGACTGGCCGCGCCTGTGCGGGCTCACGGTCTCTGCGGCCAGCGGCACGTCCGCCCGCGCCACTGCCATGGCCCGCCACGGCGCAATCCTCGAATCCATGGAAGGCTTCGCCCTGGCCTACGCTGCCGCGCAGGCGGGCGTTCCCTTCCTGGAGGTGCGCACCGTCTCGAACCTCGTGGGCTCGCGCGCGGCCCACGACTGGGACCTTGACGGCGCGCTTGACGCCCTGGCCGTGGCCTGCGATCGCCTGTTCGCCGGACCGGCGGCTGACCATGCCTCCTGACGTGCGTTTTTCGCTTGCCCGGCGGCGGCCTCTCGGCTAGGATTCCGCGCGACATGACCCCCCACGCCGACCTTTTGGCCCGTGAACTCGCGGGCATAGAGACCTTCCTCCGCCAGGAGACCGACCGCCTCCATCCGCTCGTCCGGCCGGTGGCGGCTCACGTCCTTGGTGCGGGCGGCAAACGCTTCCGTCCCATGCTCTGCGTGCTCATGGCCCGCCTGCTGGGACACCAGGGCGAGAACGTCTACCCCCTGGCGGCGTCCCTGGAGATGCTGCACTCGGCCACGCTTTTGCACGACGACATCCTGGACGGCGCGAACTTGCGGCGTGGCAAGGAGGCGGCCCACATCGCCTTCTCGCGTTCCGAGGCCATCCTCGCGGGCGACGCGCTGCTGGCCCTGGCCAACCGGCTGGTGGCCGAATACGGCCTGCCGCGCCTCGTGGTCGTGCTCTCCGAAGCGGTCTTGCGCACTGCGGTGGGCGAGATCCAGGAGATCGCGGCCGCGCGTGAGCACGATCTCGACGACGCAGGCTACATGGAGATCATCACCGGCAAGACCGCCTACCTCATCCAGGCATCGTCGAGTTCCGGAGCCATCCTGGCCGACGCTTCAGCGGCCGCCGAGGCGCGCGCCGAAAGCTTTGGCCTGAACTTGGGCATCGCCTTCCAACTCGTGGACGACGCCCTGGACTACACCTCGCCTTCCGAGATCAGCGGCAAGCCCGCCGGGTCCGACCTCAGGGAAGGCAAGCTCACGCTGCCCCTGCTGTTGCTGCTCGAATCGCTGCCCCAGTCCGAGCGCGACGCCCTGCGTCTCCGCATCAAAGGCAACGCCCTGTCCGAGGCCGAGATCGAAGGTCTCGTCTCGCGCATCCGAGACGAAGGCTTCGCCGAGGCCACGCGGCAGCGCGCCGCCGACTACGTGGACAAGGCCCGCGAGGCCCTGGACGGCCTGCCCAAGGGCTGGGCCGCCGACGTCCTGGCGCAGTCCCTGCACTACGTCCTCGCCCGCAAAAAATAACCCGCAGGCCACTGAAAAGACGCCGTCTGCGGCGTTGCCTCGAACCGGTCAAACCCTCGCGTATATGGAATACGCATCGGCCTTGACCAGTTCTCGCTCCTTGCATCCGACGCCTTTTGAGCGGCCTGCGTGATGGATGTCATCGTCAGATGGCTGAAAAGACGCACCTGCGGCATTTCCTCAAAAGCGCCGATCCCCTTCTCGTGTTGCGCGTGGCGTAGCGTGAACGGAGTTTTTTTCCCGCCACCCCATGGGCGGCCCATGTTTTTTGTGTTATGTCGCAATCATGGTGGGCACGGCGCAACGCGACCTCATCCTTATTCATCCCCCGCGCGGCGCGCGGGGCAGGCAGGCTGACCGATGAGCGACGTCATCGCCTCGCTGAATGAATGCCTGAAGGCCACCTTCACGCCGGTCACCTCCCGGCTCATCCGTGAGGTGGTCAAGGAGCAGCCCGAATTCGAGGCCATCGCCGAGACCCTCGGCATGGACCCTGCGCTTTCGGCCATGGTCCTCTCGCTCGTCAACTCCCCCTACTACGGCGTTTCGCAACGCTGCACGGACCTAAAGCGCGCCGCCGTGGTCCTGGGCACGCAGGAATTGCTCAAGCTCGCCCTGACCATCTCCTTCCAAAAGGCCCTGATGCCCAAGCGCCCCCAGAAGGACGCGAACAGCGAGCTTTACGTTTCCTGGCGCGTGCTCGTCTGGGCGGCCATCGCCGCTGAACTGATCTGCGAGCGTCTGGCGCCGAGGGAAGCTACTCGGGCCTATCTGTGCGCCATGTTCAAGGACCTCTCCCTCATGCTTCTTCGCTGCGCCTGGCCCGAGCGCTTCGAGCCCAGGGGCGAGTACTGCCTCCTGACCGAAAGGCCCGACGAGGAGGAGCGGGTGCTCGGCATGCCGCACGGCGCGCTCACGCAACTCCTCCTGGCGCAGCTCAACATCCCCCTGGAATTGTGCGACGGCATCCGCCACCATCACGACATCGACCGCCTCGACGAGCACGATCCCTATTGCCAGTCCATCATCCTGGCCACGCGCTGGTCAGAACTCGAGCACGGCGCACGGCCCGACCCGCTCGCCCTTTTGCATTTCGAACTCACCCTGCGCACGCATCTGGAAATGAGCGACGCCGAGATCGAGACCCTGCGCCGACGCTGCGTGGAACGTTTCCGTTCCATGCTCTCCACACTTGGCATTGGCGAGGCCCCGCCCGACGAGCGCCACTACCAGAATTCGTTGCAGGAGATGCAGCGGGCCTATTTCCTGGCCGTTGAGATACAGCTCGCCGATGGCGGCCTGAAGGCCGTGGCCGTGAGCATCTTTCGCCACCTGCGCCTGGCCTTCGGTCTTTCCGACGCCGACATCTGGCTGCTCGCGCCCGAAGGCGAGACGCGCAGCCTGTTCACCTTCCGCGACGGCATGCTCGTCAGCGCGGCCCACGGACTGACGCTGGACAAGCCCGTGGTCTGGGACCTCGGCGGCGATATCCACCGCCTCCTCGCGGACGGCCGCGAGATAGGAGGCCTGCGCATCGCACGGGATGCAAAGCCGCGCGCCGACGCCTCGGGCTTCGCGCTCTACCTGCGCTTCCTCTCCAAGGCCTTCGACAACTACCTCGGACGCAAGGCCGTGCTCGAACGAAAGGCCCTGCTGCTCGACCAGCTTCCCCTGGGCGTGGCCCACGCGGACAACCGGGGCAGGCTGCTTGGCTGCAACGCGCGCTTCCGTGAGATCCTGGCGCCGATTCCGGCGGGCAAGGGCACGGCCGTCTCCGATCTGCTCCACGAGGCCCTGGGCGTGGGCAACGAGCCCGGCTGGATGGAATTTCCCGCCAGCGATCGCCAGACCATTTCGCGCATCTTCTGCGCCACCCTGCCCCAGGGCGCAGTGCGGCACCGCTGTCTCTATCTCTCGGCACACAAGGTGCGCACGCCCCGCGAGGCCGAGATCGTCTTTTTGCTGGAGGACGTGACCGAAATATCGGAGCTGGAGATGCAGGCCCTCAAGGAGCTGAACTTCATGGAGGCCCTCGTCGCCTCCATGCGCGACGTGGTGCTCACGGTGGACGCCAGGGGAACCGTGACGTTCGCCTCGCCGCACCTCTCCGAGAAAATCGCGGGCAAGAACCTCTTCACCATCTCCAAGCCCACCGGAGCCTACACAGGCAAATGGGACGCCTCGGTGCTCGGGCACCTGCACGCGCCGGTGGAGGCCATGCTCATGGCCGACGACCCGAACCCGCTGGCGCTGGAGCTGGTCTTCTCGCCCCTGGGCGGCGAGGAGGCGCGAAGCCACCTCGTGGTCGGCCGCGACCTGACCGCCGTGCGCCGCCTGGAAGAGAAGCTCAAGGTCCAGGCCATGTACGACGGCCTGACCGGACTGCTCAACCACACCCAGTTCCAGGCCGTGCTCGAACGCGAGACGCAACGTGCGCATCGCACCGCGCGCACCATGGGTCTCGTCTTTTTGGACCTCGACGGCTTCAAAGCCATCAACGACAACGACGGGCACCAGGCGGGCGACGCCATCCTGCGCGAGATGGGGCACATCCTGCGCCAGGGCACGCGCAAGGGCATGGACTTCCCCTGCCGCTACGGCGGCGACGAGTTCGGCGTGATCTTCACCGAGATCACGCCCAAGCAACTCGCCCAACTCGCGGGCCGCCTGGACAAGATGGTCCGCGACGCCTTCGGGGGGCGCGTGGGCTTTTCCGGCGGTGTGGCCCTGCTCAAGCCTGGCGAAACGGCCGCAAGTCTACTGCTGCGCGCGGACCGCGCGGCCTACAAGGCCAAGTCCGAGGGTGGACGCAGGCTCGCGCTCGCGGACTGAAGCGCGCCGCGGGAGCGCAAAGTCTTCTGCTTTGCGTTCGTAATACGCGAGGGCTTGAACTTTTGGCGGCAACGCGGCGGATGGGGCCTTGGGGGCAAGGCCTGATTTCTCTTGATATTGTTGACAAACCTCTTTTCTCAGACTGCTCAAAAAGACCCAGATGCAAGGCGCACAAAAAGTTCAAGACCGACGCGTATTTGCAATACGCGAGGGTTTGAACTTTTTGCGGCAACGCAGCAGATGGGATTTTTTCAGCAGTCTGTCTTCTTCAAAACCGGAGCCTCTTCTGCTATCCCCTCCCCCAGCGACGCCATTCCCAAGGAGACCCTGCCATGCTTGTGCGCATCCATGTCGGCCTGAAGGCCCACGTCATCGACACCCCGGGCCAGAAGGCCGCGGCGGCCGCGCGAAACGCCCTCAAGCTGCCGGTCGCGGCCGCGCGCATCGTCAAGGTCTTCACCGTGGAGGGGCTTTCCGGGGAGGAGGCCACGCTCGCCATGGAGCGCGGCGCACTGCACGACCCGGTGTTGCACGAAGTCTCCCTCGCGCCGCTGGCGCGCGATTTCGACTGGCTGATCGAGGTGGGCTTCCGGCCCGGCGTGACCGACAACGAGGGCCGCACCGCGCGCGAGACCCTGGCCGTGGTCCTGGGGCTTTCGCCCGAGCGGGCCGCGAAGCTGGCCGTGTACACCTCGACGCAGTATCTCCTGAAGGGGAGCCTCACGCGCGAGCAGACCACCCATCTGGCCACGGACATGCTGGCCAACGAACTCATCCAGCGCTTCGAGATCAGGAGCGCGGCCGAGGGCGCGGACATCGCGCCGCGCGGCGCGGAGGTCGCGGCAAAGGCCGTGGAGGAAGTCGCGGTCGTGGACCTCGCGGCCATGAGCGACGAGGAGTTGATGGCCTTCTCGCGCGCCAACACCCTGGCCCTGAGCCTGGACGAGATGCACGCCATCCGCGACCATTACGCGCGTCCCGAGGTCGCGGCCGCGCGCAAGGAGCACGGCCTGCCCGAAAAACCCACCGACGCCGAGGTCGAGGTCCTGGCCCAGACCTGGTCCGAGCACTGCAAGCACAAGATTTTCAACGCCCGCATCGACTACCGCGACGAGGACACTGGCGCGTCCGAGACCGTGGACAGCCTCTTTTCCACCTGCATCGCGGGCTCCACGCGCGACATCCGTGCGGCCAAGGGCGCGGACGACCTGTGCCTCTCGGTCTTCAAGGACAACGCGGGCGTCTTCCGGTTCACCGAGGACACGGCCGCCTGCGTGAAGATGGAGACCCACAACTCCCCTTCGGCCCTGGACCCCTACGGCGGCGCGCTGACCGGCATCGTGGGCGTGAACCGCGATCCCATGGGCACGGGCATGGGCGCGGAACTCATCTGCAACACCGACGTCTTCTGCTTCGCCTCGCCCTTCCATGAAGGCGAACTGCCGCCCAGGCTCCTGCACCCGCGGCGGGTGCTCGAAGGCGTGCGCGAGGGCGTGGAGCACGGCGGCAACAAGTCCGGCGTGCCCACGGTCAACGGCTCCATCGTCTTCGACGAGCGCTTCCTGGGCAAGCCCCTGGTCTACTGCGGCACGCTTGGCCTGATGCCCACCATGCTGCACGGCCGCCCGGCCTACGAGAAATACCACAAGCCCGGCGACGCCGTGGTCATGGTCGGCGGCCGCATCGGCAAGGACGGCATCCACGGCGCGACCTTTTCCTCAGAGGAACTGCACGAGGGCTCGCCCGCCACGGCCGTGCAGATCGGCGACCCCATCACCCAGCGCCGCATGTACGACTTCCTCATGCGCGCCCGCGACCTGGGCCTTTACAGCGCCATCACCGACAACGGCGCGGGCGGCCTGTCCTCGTCCGTGGGCGAGATGGCCGAGGCCACGGGCGGCGCGCGCCTGGACCTCTCCAAGGCTCCGCTCAAGTACCCCGGCCTCAGGCCCTGGGAGGTGCTCCTCTCCGAAGCCCAGGAGCGCATGTCCCTGGCCGTGCCGCCAAAGACCCTGGACGAGTTCCTGCGCCTGGCGGACGAGATGGGCGTCGAGGCCTCGGTCTTGGGCGAGTTCACGGACAGCGGCTATTTCCACGTGACCTGGGGCGAGACGCCCGTGGCCCTTTTGGACATGGAGTTTTTGCACGACGGCGTGCCCCAGATGGAACTTTCCGCCGTATGGCAGGCCCCGCGCGTGGAGATGCCCGCCCTGCCGGAAGTCGCGGACCACGGCGCGCTGCTTCGCTCCATGCTCGGCCGCCTCAACGTCTGCTCCAAGGAATACGTGGTGCGGCAGTACGACCATGAGGTCCAGGGCGGCAGCGTGGTCAAGCCCTTCGTGGGCGTGAAGCTCGACGGCCCGGCCGACGCGGGCGTGATCCGGCCGGTGCTCGGCATCGAGCGCGGACTGGCCGTGTCGCACGGCATCTGCCCCAAGTTCAGCGACTACGACACCTACTGGATGATGGCCGGGGCCATGGACGAGGCCGTGCGCAACGCCGTGGCCGTGGGCGCGGACCCGGACCTGATGGTGGGCGTGGACAACTTCTGCTGGTGCGACCCGGTCAAGTCCGAAAAGACGCCCGACGGCGAATACAAGCTGGCCCAGCTCGTGCGCGCCTGCCGCGCCCTGGCCCACTTCAGCCGGGCCTTCGGCGTGCCCTGCATCTCGGGCAAGGACTCCATGAAGAACGACTACACCGGCGGCGGGGCCAAGATATCCATTCCGCCCACGGTGCTCTTCTCCGTGGTGGGCATCGTGCCCGACGTGCGGCGCTGCCTGACCTCGGACTTCAAGCGGCCGGGCGAGCGCGTCTACCTGCTGGGCCTGACCCACGACGAACTCTTCGGCACGGAACTGGCCCAGGAGCTCTCGCTTCGCGGCGGACGCGCCCCCGAGGTCGAGGCCCTCTCGGCCCAGGCCCGCTACCGCGCGCTCTTCGCCGCGGCCCAGGCAGGGCTCGTCAGCGCCTGCCACGACTGCTCGGACGGCGGCCTTGGCGTGGCCCTGGCCGAGATGGCAATCGGCGGCCGCCTGGGCGCGGACATCGACCTCTCGGCCGTTCCCCTGGCAGGAGACGGCTTGCATCCCCTGGCGCTTCTCTACGCCGAATCCCACAGCCGCCTCGTGTGCACCGTGCCCGAAGACAAGTCAAAGGACTTCGAGCGCGCCTTCGCGGGCCAGCGCCTGGGATGCATAGGCCAGACGGCCGCGCACGGCGAACTGCGCCTGGCGAATGCGGGCAAAACGCTTCTCGCCGAGCCTGTGGAGAATCTGGCCCAGGCGTTTCGCGCCACGCTCGCCTGGTAGCCCGCAGTCAGGGGCGGCGACGGTCCGTTCAGCGCGGATTGGCCGCGTTTCGACACGAACCGCTGCGTATCCTCTTGTTTTCCACGAGGCTTAGGCGCTCTGCTTGACCATGTGAAAAAAGGGGTATAGGGACAGGGTATCTTTCAGCCGGACCATATAGCTGTTCAACTCACAGCCTGAGGGGGTTTTCGTGAACACCCGCGTCTTGGCTCTCGCCTTGTCCGCCGTGCTCATCCTCGTTCTCGGCGCGGACTGCCGCGCCCAAACGCCGACCTACGTGGGAACCGAGGCCTGCGGGGCCTGTCATCCCCAGGAACACGAGAACTTCACAAAATACTCCAAGAAGGCCAAATCGTGGCGAAGCGTGGCCGTCATGGCCCGCGGCCTCACTCCCGAGGAACTCAAGGAGTGCTACGCCTGCCACACCACGGGCTACGGCCAGCCTGGCGGCTTCGAAAGTTACGACAAAACGCCTCACCTCTCCGACGCGGGATGCGAGGTCTGCCACGGCCCGGGCAGCCTGCACGCCGAATTCGGCGACCCGGGGCTCATCACCCGCCGCATGCACATGCGCGACTGCGAATCCTGCCACAACGCCGAGCGCGTCGAGGCCTTCAACTTCAAGCCGCTGATCTACGGCGGGGCGCACTAGGGAGGCGGCACGATGAATTTCATTCAACGCTCCCTGGGCGCCAAAGTACTTGTCCTCACCTCGGCCCTGACCATACTGGCCTTCACCGGCCTCTTCCTGGCCAACTCGCACTGGCAGCGCCAGGGCATCATGCACGAGATCGAACGCGGCGCGGCCCGCACCGCCAAGCTCGTGCAGATGGCCATCGACGAGCCCATGCGCAAGGGCAACGACGCCGAAACCACGCGGCAGTTCCAGATCCTGGCCTCGGAGTTCGACAACCTGACCATCTCCGTGACCAACTGGGACGGCAACGTGACCTACAGCACGCGCGAGGATTTCCGCCGCCGCGACCTGCCCGAGGTCCAGAACAGCAACGTCGCCAGAGCCCTGAAGGAGAGTCTGGAAAACATCGTCAACATCGGCAGGATCATCGACTTCGAGGGCAAGCCCTATTTCATGGAGGTCGAGTCCATCCCCAACGAGCCGCGCTGCTACCACTGCCACGGCCGCAGCAAGCCGATCCTGGGCTCCTTGGTCATCCTGCAGAACCTTGAAGAGGAAATGGGCGCGCTCTCCTCGGTACAGCGGCAAAGCGGCCTGATCTCCCTGGCCGGACTCGTGCTCCTGCTCGGCGCGTTGCTGCTCTTCATGCGCAACGCCGTGGTACGGCGCATCCAGGTCATCGCCAAATTCTCTGAGCGGGTCAGCGCGGGCGAACTCGACGTCTGCTTCGACGTGGGCGGCAAGGACGAGCTCTCGAACCTGTGCACCTACCTGACGACCATGATCCAGCGCATGAAGGATCAGCTCGAATACAACAAAGGCATCCTCGACGGCATCATCATCCCGCTCTTCGTCACGGACAAAGACAGCCGCCTCGACGTGGCCAACGTGCCGCTTAGAAACATCCTGGGCAAGTCCGAGGACAAGGTGCTCGGCAAGACCATCGCCGACATCTTCGGCCGCGAGAACGACTGCACGGCCGAAGTGCTCGGCCAAGGCCGCTCGGTCAACGGCGTGATCCGCTATGCCCGCGCCGACGGCGTGACCTTCCCCCTGCACTATGAAATCTCGCCGCTACGCGATTCCGCCGGAAAGGTCGTGGGCGCCATCGGCGTGATGATCGACCTGACGCAGGAGGAACTGGACAAGGGCCGCATCGAAGCCCAGCGCAAGAACCTCCTGGAAGTCGCGGAACAGGTGACCACCGTGGCCCGCGAGTTGACATCCGCCTCCGCGGTCCTCTCCACCCAGATGGACGACCTCACACGCGGCGTGGACGGCACGGCCGACAGCACCGCCCAGGTGGCCACGGCCATGGAAGAAATGAACGCCACCGTGCTCGAAGTGGCCCAAAACGCCGGGCAGACCGCCGAGGCGGCCGAAAAGGCCAACTCCGTGGCCCAAGCGGGCGGCAATCGGGTCTCCGAGACCGTCGCCACGACGCGCGAGGTGGCCCGCACGGCGGGTGAGCTGGCCACGACGCTGAACAGCCTCGCGGCCAAGGCCGAGGACATCGGTCGGGTGCTCTCGGTCATCACCGACATCGCGGACCAGACGAACCTTTTGGCGCTCAACGCCGCCATCGAGGCCGCGCGCGCGGGCGACGCGGGCCGGGGCTTCGCCGTGGTCGCGGACGAGGTCAGGAAGCTCGCCGAGAAGACCATGTCCGCGACCAAGGAAGTCGGCCAGGTCATCGCCGACATCCAGCAGGTCAGCGGCGCGGCAGTGAGCGAGATGGGCCTGACGCGAGAGCGCGTGGAGAAGGCCACCGGCATGGTCGAGGAGTCCGGCAACGTACTCATGGAGATCATCCGCCAATCCGAGGCCATCGCCGACATGGTGCGCAACATCGCCACGGCCTCGGAGCAGCAGTCCGCCACGAGCGAGGAGATCAACACCAACGTCACGACCATCAACACGAACTCGCAGGACATCTCGCGCCAGATTCAGGAAGCCAACGCGCGCATCCAGGACGTGGCCCGCATGGCCGCGAACCTGAGCGGCCTGGTGGAGAAGTTCAAGAACTGACATCAGCACCTCGATAACGGCAAAGGGGGCCCGCATGTCGTCCCAGGAATCCCAGGATCGCCGCGCACATCCGCGGCTGTACCTCAAGGCCTTCGGTTTCGAGCATTCCTGCACCCTGCGCGGCGACGCCCTCTCGCCGCACCCGGCGCGACTCGTGGACATCAGCCGGGGCGGCGCGCGCTGCCGCCTGGAAGGCTCCGCTGCGGCCTATGCCGTGGGACAGCGGCTGATCATCGACTCCGGGCTCTCGGTCCGAAACTTCCGCCTTCAGGGGCTGACCTGCGAGGTGCGCTGGGTGAACGGCCCGGAGTTGGGCCTGTGCTTCGTGCCCGAACTCGACGTGGGCATCAGCGAACTGCAGCGCATGCTCGCCACATGAGCGGTCGGGGGAGGCGCTGGGAGCGCTCCCCCTCCCCGCAAAGTGGCTGTCATCCCGCCCGGTTCCCGCGACCTCGCGGGCAATCGTCTTTCCGGCGTTGAAAAATAATCCAAATGGGGTATGATGCGCCCTAGTCCGTGGCGCTCGCGCTGCGGAGAAGGCCTGGGCGGTCTGCGCGACCGCCTGCCGGAACGACCATCAAGGAGGTCATCGATATGGCGGCTGAAAGGTATGAAGTCTACAAGTGCGAGGCCTGTGGCAACATCGTCGCCGTACTGCACGGCGGCGCGGGCGAACTCGTCTGCTGCGGCGAGCCCATGAAGTACATGAAGGAAGGCACCGTGGACGCGGCCAAGGAAAAGCACGTCCCGGTCATCGAGAAGACCGCGACCGGCTACAAGGTCAAGGTCGGGGCCGTGGCCCATCCCATGGAAGAGAAGCACTATATCGAGTGGATCGAACTCGTCGCAGACGGCGTGAGCTACCACAAGTTCCTCAAGCCCGGCGACGCGCCCGAGGCCGAGTTCTGTCTCCAGGCGGCCAAGGTGACCGCCCGCGAATACTGCAACATTCACGGCCACTGGAAGGCCGAGGGTTGACGGACCGCTCAAAAATCACCGTCTGCTGCGGTGTCACAAAGGTTCAAATCCTCGCGCATCTCTGCTATGCGTCGGACACGAACGTTTTGTACGCCTGCGCCTGACGCTTTTGAACGATCTGTGAAACGAAGTTTGTAACCACCTGCTGACCAACAATGATCGGGGAGGACTCCATCATGCGCTACGTTTGCAACATCTGTGGATATGTATACGATCCCAAGGAAGGCGACCCCGACAACAACGTCGCTCCGGGAACAGAATTCGACAAGGTGCCCGACGACTGGACCTGTCCGGTCTGCGGCGCCGACAAAAGCGAGTTCTCGCCCGAGGGCTGATCGTTTGCACATACGGCGGCCGGGACGTTCGGCCGCCGCTTTTTTCGCCACTGGCCCCAGGGCCGTCGTTTTCCAGACACGAAGCACCATCAATTCGCCGTCCCACGCGACGGCGCACGAGGATCGGCATGAGACCATTTCCCATCACGGACGACATCCACTGGGTCGGCGCCGTGGCCTGGGCCACACGCGATTTCCACGGCTACTCGCGCTCGCCCTTCGGCACCACCTACAACGCCTTCCTGGTCAAGGATGAAAAGATCACGCTCCTGGACACAGTGGAGGAGGAAAACAAGGACGAGTTGTTCTGCAACGTGGCCTCGCTCCTGGGCGGCGACCTCACGCGCGTGGACTACATCGTGGTCAACCACCTGGAGCCCGACCACGCGGGCTGCCTGGTGGAGGCCGTGGAGCGCATGAAGCCAGAGAAGATATTCTGCTCGCCCATGGGCGCCAAGAACATCCGCTCCATCTACCACCACGACGACTGGCCGCTTGAAATCTGCCCCACCGGCCACGTGGCCTCCATCGGCAAGCGCACCATGCAGTTCATCGAGACGCGCATGCTGCACTGGCCCGACAACATGGCCACCTACATCCCCGAAGAGAAGATGCTCTTCTCCTCCGACGCCTTCGGCCAGAACATGGCCACGTCCGAACGCTTTGCCGACGAAGTGGACCGCGATAAACTGCTGCGCGCGCTCAAGGAGTACTATGCGAACATCGTGCAGCCCTTCTCGCCCATCGTCATCAAGACCCTGGACGCGCTGGCCAAGCTGAACCTGGACGTCGAGATGATACTGCCCGACCATGGCCTGATCTGGCGCGGCCAGGACTGCGCCTGGGTGCTGGAGAGGTACCGCGAGTTCGCCACGGCCAAGCCTGCCAAGCGCGCCCTGGTCATTTACGACACCATGTGGCACTCCACCGAGCACATGGCCGAGGCCGTGGCCTCGGGCATCGCGGCCGAGGGCGTGCCCGTGAAGGTCATGAACGTCAAGAACGACCACCACTCCACGATCATGACCGAGCTTTTCGACTCCGGCGCGCTGGTCGTGGGCTGCCCCACCCACAACAACGGCATCCTGCCCGCCATGGCCGGGGTGCTGCAGTACTTCAAGGGTCTTCGGCCCCTGAACAAGGTCGGCGGCTGCTTCGGCTCTTTTGGCTGGAGCGGCGAGTCGGTGAAGATTCTGGCCGAGTGGCTGGACAAGATCGGCGTGGAGATGGTCGGCGGCGACCCCATAAAGGTTCAGAACCGTCCGGACCACGAGACGTTCACCCGCTGCCACGAGTACGGCCGGGCCATTGCGCGCGAACTCAAGACCAAGATCGAAGCCTTCAGCTGAGTTTGAGGATTTGAGCTTTTCGCGGCAAAGCCGTAGATGGGGCTTTTCCAACAGCCTGGGTTGATCGTGCGCGGGAAGACATCTCTTCCCGCGCGCGTTTTTTTTCATCCCTCGAAAAAATCCTTCGCGCCTCCTCAACGCCTTGACTCGAAAGGATTTTTCATCACCGTCCAATAAGCCCGGAGTCCTGGAAGCGTATTCAAGAAGGCATACAATCCATCCCGGATGTTGCCATTTCCCGGACAGCGCGCTAGTGCCATGACAATCGCCTCATGCCGTCGCAAATTCATTCGGAGAGGGTCACCATGGACGTACTGCTTCTTTCGCGGCTTCAGTTCGCTGCAGCCACCATGTTCCATTTCCTTTTCGTTCCCCTGACCATCGGCCTGTCGCTGCTCATCGCCATCTTCGAGACGAAATGGGTGCGCACCGGCGACGAAAAGTGGCTGCGCATGACCAAGTTCTGGGGCAAGCTATTCCTCATCAACTTCGCCGTGGGCGTGGTCACGGGCATCACCCTTGAGTTCCAGTTCGGCACCAACTGGGCGCGCTACTCCGCCTTCGTGGGCGACATCTTCGGATCGCTCCTGGCCATCGAGGCCACAGCGGCCTTCTTCCTCGAGTCCACCTTCATCGGCGTGTGGGTCTTCGGCTGGAAAAAGCTTTCGAAGAAAGCGCACGCGTTCGTGGCCTGGCTGATCTTCTTCGGCGCGAATCTCTCGGCCGTGTGGATCATCCTGGCCAACGGATTCATGCAAAACCCCATGGGCTACGTGCTGCGCAACGACCGCGCCGAACTGGCCGACTTCATGGCCGTGGCCACAAACCCCTTCGCCTGGAACCAGTTCGTGCACACCATGGCGGGTTGTTATCTGGTCGGCGCCATGTTCGTCATGGGCGTCTCGGCCTGGCATCTCCTCAAAAAGCAGAACGTGGAATTCTTCTCCAGCGCCTACCGCATGGCCGCGCCTCTGGCCTTGGCCATGGCCGTCTTCGTGGCCGCCCACGGCCACCATCACGGCAATCAGGTGGCCGTATTGCAGCCTGCCAAGCTTGCGGCCATGGAGTCGCACTGGGTGACGCAAAAGAACGCGGGCATGAGCCTTCTGGTCATCCCCGACGAGGCCAACGAGGGCAATGCGGTGGAGGCCCTGACCATCCCGAGCCTGCTTTCGCTCCTGGCCTTCAACGATCCCTCGGCCGAGGTCAAGGGACTGCTCGACTTCCCCAAGGAAGATAGGCCGCCCGTGATGCTGACCTTCCTTTCCTTCCGCCTCATGGTGGGCCTTGGCACGCTGATGATCCTCTTCGCGGCCGCGGCCTTCTGGTGGCGCAAAAGCATCGCTGACAAGCCGTGGCTCCTGAAGGCCTCCATCCTGGCCATTCCCATGCCCTACCTTGCCTTGCAGGCTGGCTGGGCCGTGGCCGAGGTGGGCCGCCAGCCCTGGATCGTCTACGGTCTCCTGCGCACCTCGGAGGCCCACTCGCACGTCATCGACCCCGGCCAGGTCTGGTTCAGCCTGATCACCATGTGCGCCCTGTACACGGTTCTCGGGCTGGCCGGGTTCTACCTCATCGCCTACCACGCGGCCAAAGGCCCCCATTCCCCCGAAAAGACGGCCATGCCCGCCAACGCCAAGGAGTGACGATCATGCTCGCCGACATCTGGTTCTTCCTGTGGGGTCTTCTGTGGGCCATGTACTTCGTGCTCGACGGCTTCGATCTGGGCGCGGGCACGCTCATGCCCTTCGTGGCCAAGAGTGACGATGAGAAACGCACGCTCCTCAATGCCGCCGGTCCCTTCTGGGACGGCAACGAGGTCTGGCTGATCACGGCCGGCGGCGTGACCTTCGCGGCCTTCCCGCAGGTCTACGCGGCCATGTTCTCGGGCCTCTATACCGCGCTCATGCTCCTGCTCTTCGCGCTCATCGTGCGCGCCGTGAGCTTCGAGTTCCGGGGCAAGCTCGACGGCCCGGGCTGGCGCAAGCTCTGGGACGGCTGCCAGTTCGTGGGCAGCGCGGCCCCCGCCATCCTGCTCGGCGTGGCCTTCGCCAACATCTTCGCCGGGCTGCCCGTGGCCGAGGACGGTTTCATCCGGGCGGGTATCCTCGACCTCTTGAACCCCTACGGCCTGGCTGGCGGCGTGCTTTTCCTCACGCTCTTCATGGTGCACGGCGCCATCTGGCTGTGCATCCGCAGCGGTGGCGAACTGCACGCCAGAGCGCGCACGGCCGCCACCGTGCTTTGGCCCGTGCTGGTCTTTGTAGTCCTGGGGTTCCTGGTCATGACCGCCGTGTCTACGAACCTCTACGCCAACTACCTGGAAAACCCGGTGCTTCTGCTCGTGCCGCTGGTCGCCGTGGCGGGGCTCGTCTCCATGCGGGTCTTCATCGGCGCGCGCGCGTGGTGGAAGGCCTTCTTCGCCTCGGCCGCGACCATCCTGGGCTGCACCTTCTTCGGCATCGTGGGGCTTTTCCCGGCGCTCATCCCCTCGTCCATCGACGCGGCCTACAGCCTGACCACGCGCAACGCCTCGGCCAGCGAACTGAACATGACCATCATGCTCGGCGTGGCCGCCGTGTTCGTGCCCATCGTGCTGATCTACCAGTTCTGGACCTACAAGACCTTCGCCACGCGCCTGACGCAGGACGACCTGGACTACGACGAGGCGTACTAGCCCGAGAGGGCCTTCATCCCACGCACGAGGGCGCGGCCGGAACCGGCCGCGCCCTTTTCTTATCCCCCTGACATGCCCTGCCCCTTCTCAACCTCGCCTCGCGTTGTTAGATGGACCCGATGACGCATCACGCTCTTCCCCTGACCCTGCACGTCGAGCCCACCTCCCGCTGCAACCTGGCCTGCGCCATGTGTCCCAAGCAAGCCGAGGGCTGCCGCGTGCCCGACGAGGATTTGCCGCTCTCCTTGTTTCGCCGCGTGCTGCCGGGCCTGGCCCGGGCGCGCTCCCTGGTGCTCACGGGCTTTGGCGAGCCGCTTTTGCACCCCGACCTGGCGGAGATGATCGCCCTGGCGCGCGAGGCCATGCCCCGCGATGCGCAAATCGGCTTTCAGAGCAACGCCATGCTCCTGGACCGCCACGTTGCGCGCGCCCTGCTCCAAGCTGGGCTGACGCGGCTTTGCGTGTCCGTTGAGACTGTGGGGGAATCTGCCGACGCGCGCGATCCCCTGCACGGCGGCCCCTTCCTGGCGGCGGTAGAAGCCGGGCTCGACGCCCTGGCCCAGGCCCGCGCCTTGGTCCCGAAAACCCCGGCCGAAGCGCCGCCCTTCGAATTCGGGCTCCAGTTCGTGCTCATGCGCTCCACCCTGCCCGAGCTGCCCGGCGTGATCCGTTTCGCCGCGCGCCACGGCGCGGCCTTCGTGCTCGCCAGCCACGTGCTGCCCTACCGGGCCGAGGACGCGGCCGAAAGCCTCTTTTGCCCCGACACCGAGGAGGCCCGCGCACTGTACGACGCCTGGAGGGAGCGCGCCGCGCGCGAGGGCCTGGACCTTTCCCGCGCCCACGGCCTGCCCTGGAAATACGCCAAGACCGCCGAAGACCTGCGACTGCTCGAACTGACGCGCGGGCTTCTCGACGAGGCCAAGGCACGCGGGATGACCCTGAACCTGACCCGCCTGGCCTCAGGCAACCACGCCCCGTCTCCCGAGACGCGCCGCGCCCTGGCCAAGGCTGCCGCGCTTGCCGGATCGCTTGGCGTGCGCCTGGATCTGCCGCCGCTCTTTGCCGCGCCCAAACCCTCGTGCCAGTTCATCGCGGGATGCGCGGCCGTGGTCACGGCCGACGGCGCCGTGGGCCCCTGCCTGTTCACGGCCCGCGATCTCGTCTGCCACCCATTGGGCAAGCGCAAGCGCGTGGCGCGCTCGGTCTTCGGCCGCCTGGAGGAAACGGGCTTTCTGGATATCTGGAACGCGCCTGGTTTCGTCCGCTTCCGCGAGGAGGCCGCCGCAGGCATGTTCGCGGACTGTTTCGCCTGCAACCTGGAGCCATGCGCCGACGTGGACGGCGACATCCCTTTCGTCCACGACTGCCAGGGCTCCATCGCGCCCTGCTGCCACTGCCCCTGGAGCCAGGGCGGTCTTCGCTGCCTGGGTTGAAGACGGCGCACGCCGTTCGCCGAGGCACAGACGCCATCCGCCGATATACGGCCGTCCCCTCGTGGACGGATTTGGCCCGCGCGTGCTAGCGTGACCCCATGCTGCTCGGCATCGACGTCGGCGGAACCCATACGGACGCCGTGCTCATAGACGACGGTGGCATCCGGGGGACATTCAAGACCCCCACGGACCACCTCGACCTCCTGGCCTCCGTACGCGGCGTGCTCGACTGGGTCGCGGCCGAAGGAGACCCCTTCGACATCGAACGCGTCAACCTCTCCACCACCCTGACCACCAACGCCATCGTGGAGGGCATGACCGAGGAGGTGGGGATGTTCGTGGTCGGCGGGCCCGGTATCGATCCCCATACCTTCCAACTCTGCCGCCATTTCCACGTCTTTGGCGGGGCCACGGACCATCGCGGCTCCGTGACCCGCGACTTCGACCGCTCGGCGGCCAGGGCCGCGGCCGACGCCTGCGAGGCCGACGGCGTGCGCGCCTTCGCGGCCGTGTCCAAATTCTCCCCGCGCAACCCCGCCGTGGAGGACGCCCTGGCCGAGATCATCGGCCAGCGCGCCGACGTCGTCACGCGCGGCCACGCCGTCACCGGACGCCTGGGATTCCCCCGCCGCCTGGCCACGGCCTACTTCAACTCGGCGGTCTGGCGACGCTTCAACGAGTTCGCCTTCGCCGTGGAACAGGGCCTGCGCGAGCGCGGCATCCGAGCCAAGGTCAACATCCTCAAGGCCGATGGCGGCACCATGCCCCTTTCGCGGGCCAAAAGCCTGCCCGTGGAGTCCATCCTCTCGGGCCCGGCGGCCAGCGTCATGGGCATCGTCTCCATGTGCGACATCGCCCTGGACTCGCTCATCCTCGACATCGGCGGCACGACCACGGACATCGCCCTGTTCATCGGCGGCGCGCCGCTCATGGAGAAGGAAGGCATCACCATCGGTTCGTATCCAACGCTCGTGCGCGGCCTGTTGACCACGAGCATCGGCGTGGGCGGCGACTCGGCCATTTCCATGCTCGGCGAACAGGTCTTCGTGGGGCCTCGCCGCAAAGGACCCTGTCTGTGCGCGGGCGGCGCGCATCCCGGGCTCATGGACGCCTTCAACCACCTGGGCGAGGCCACGCTCGGCGACGTCGCCGCCTCGCGCGCCGGCATCGAGCGCCTCGCGGCCGCGCATTCCGTGCAACCGGACTGGCTGGCGGCAAAGGCTGTGGAGGCGGCGGTCAAGGCCATCCACGAGGCCTGCCGCGACCTGGTGCGGCGCATCAACGAGCGGCCCGTGTACACCCTGCACGAGCTCATCGACGGCCGCCGCGTTGTGCCCAAGAAGGTCTATCTCATGGGCGGCCCGGCCCAGGTCATGAAGCTGCGCCTCTTCAAGGCCTTCGGACTGTCCGTGAGCGTGCCCAAGAATTTCGACGTGGCCAACGCCGTGGGCGCAGCCCTGACGCGCACCACCACATCGGTCGAGCTTTTCGCCGACACCGAGAAGCGACGCATGTACGTGCCTTCCCTGGACGTCTCGCGCGTGATCGAGGCGGGCTACTCCCTGGCCGACGCCGAGCGCGACGCGCGGCGCGCCCTGCTCGGCTCGCTGCGCCAGGAGGGCATCCCCGTGCGCGAGGAGAACCTGGAGACGACCCAGGCCGAGAGCTTCAACATGGTCGTGGACGGCTACCCGGCCGGACGCAACATCCGCGTGGCCTGCCAGATCAGGCCCGGCATCCTGCACCGCTACAAGGCGCTCCTGGGACGCTTATGCTGAAGGCCGCGAACCGCCTGGGCATCGTCTTCTTCCCGGCCTACGACTGGTCGCTCGGCCCCACGCACCCCGAGCGCGAGGAGCGGCTGCTCTACACCCACGACCAGCTCGTGGAGGAAGGCGTCTTCGACATCGAGGGCATAAGCGAGCACAAGCCCGAGATAGCCAGCCGCGACGACGTGGAGCGCGTCCATTTCTGCTTCCCCGAGGTCGAGTCCGTGTGCACCAGATCGCACCTCGCGGCCGCAGGCGGGGCCATCACGGCCGCGCGGCTGGTCATGGAAGGCGCGGCGGACAAGTCCTTCGCCCTGGTCAGGCCGCCGGGACACCACGCCATGAAGAGCGTGCACGGCACCCGGGGCTTTTGCACGATCAACACCGAAGCCGTGATGGTCGAGTGGATTCGCGAGACCTACGGGCACAAGCGCGTGGCCATCGTGGACACGGACTGCCACCACGGCGACGGCACCCAGGACATCTACTGGCACGATCCGGACACTCTGTTCATCAGCCTGCACCAGGACGGCCGCACCCTGTATCCGGGCTCGGGCTTTCCCAGCGAATGCGGCGGACCGAGCGCGCGCGGCAGAACCATCAACATCCCCCTGCCGCCGCAGACCTCGGACGAGGGATTCCTGCACGTCATTGACTCGCTGGTGCTTCCGCTGCTCGACGACTTCAAGCCCGACCTGATCGTCAACTCGGCGGGCCAGGACAACCACTTCACAGACCCCATCACGAACATGAACTTCTCGGCCAGGGGCTACGCCCTGATGAACGAGAAACTCTCGCCCGACATCGCGGTGCTGGAGGGAGGCTACGCCATCCAGGGCGCGCTGCCCTATGTGAACCTGGGCATCGTGCTGGCCATGGCGGGCCTGGACTACTCCCATGTCGTGGAGCCGGACTTCGACCCCGAACGCTGGCGGCAGTCCAGGCAGGTCGGCCGCTACATCGAGGCCCTGTGCGAGGAGTTGCCCAAGCTCTATTTCAATCCGCCCAAGGAAGGCCGCGAAACCCTGGTGGGCAACTGGCACGTGCGCATGAAGGAGATCTTCTACGACACCGACGGCATCCACGAGTCGCAGCGCGAGATGCTGTACGACTGCGCGAAATGCCGGGGAACGCTGAAGATCGAGACGCGCTCGGGCCGGGTGCCGCTCTCGCTTGGCGTGGAGATTCCGCTCGGCGCCTGCCCGGTCTGCCGCGCCGAAGGCTACCGGGCCTTCGAGGAAGCGCAGCTCAAGGGCGGCTTCCGCTACGTGCAGCTCATCAACCGCGCGGACAAGGACTACCAGCGCGTCGGCTTCTGAGCGCGGACCAAGCAGCCCTTCGGCCCGGCGGGCCGAAAAGGCCAAGACGGCTGACCAGCTCGATTTCGCAGACCGTACAAAAAGTTCCAGATGCAAGGCGCGAGAAAAGTTCAAGGCCGACGCGAGCAATATTTGAACTTTTCGCAATACCGCAGCAGATGGAGTTTTTTCGACGGGCTGGCTCGAGAAGCCGCCCGCCCCGGCCCTGACGCGGCGAGCTTGTCTCTTCCTCCCCCATGCTATAGACAGACAAGCCGAAGACAGCGACCCCAAACCCGGATAGGGTATCCGGGCATAGCGAAGCCCGTTGTGACGCCGCGCGAACGCGGCGTCGGACGGACAGCGCTTTTAGGGCGGCCTGCCATGGGTTCCTGGGGGAGGGAACTATGGACGACGTCACATCCCGCGCCGCCAGGACGCATTTCGCCCTGGCCGACTCCCAGACGGCATCGAGCGGCCGCCTGTCGTTTTCCAGCGGCTATCTCGACGCTCTGGGCTGGCCCCTCGCGGGCAAGATCGCCTGGAATTTCGTCATCACCGCGGCCGTGGGGCTGCATGTCCTGACAAACTGGCTCCTGCGCTGCCTGCGCCTGCCGGGCGGCTCGCGCTTAAGCGTGGCCACCACGGACTGGCTGGGCTGGTGGGAGTGCATCCTCATCTCCGGCCTGGCCTGGCTCCCGGCGATTCTGACGGGCGGAAACGGGCTTGGCTGGCTCGCCGGGCACACGGCCATCGCGTTCGTCGCGGCCGTGTTCGCCACTCCACTCGTGGAGCGGGTGCTCAAGCTCTACGCGGCCAATCTGGCCCTGGACGGCCACCGCGTCTTCTTCTTCGCGCGGCCCTTCGGAGAAATCTACGTGCGCACGGCCCTGCTCATGGCGGCCTCGGCTGTGCCGTTCCTGCTGCCGTTGGCCTTCCTGCCTTTTTTGCGCTGGCTTCCGGCCGCCATGTCCGGCCAGGGCGTCTCCTTCACCTTCGAAGGAAGCCTGTGGACCGCTGCCGCGCGCCTGCTTGGCGGATCTTTTCTGCTGGCGGCCCCGCCGATCCTGCTCGAAGACCACCTGCGCAGCCAGGGAATCGAGGCCTGGATCTACGCCGAGGGGCTGCCGCTCCTCCTGCTGCTGGCCCTCGTTCCCGTGGTCCTGCGCTGGTGGCTTAGCTGGGTCGCGGCCAACATCGTCATGCGCCGCACCGCAACCGCTTAGCAGGCCGGTGAAAAAACGTCCTCTGCCGCGTTGCCCCGAAAAGTTCAAACCCTCGCCGTCACGCGCGCAACACTGCCCCTCTGCGGATGTTGAAAAACATCGGTCCGCAGACTGCTCAGAAAGTGACAGATGCAAGGCGCAAGGGAAACCCAGGCCCGACGCGTATCAAAATACGCGAGGGACTGGATTTTCCGCTGCAACGCCGCAGATGGTGCTTTTGGGGCAGTCTGCTAAAACCACAAGTCCAGTAGCACAGCCCCAAACACCGCCACGGCGATGCCGCCGTTGAGCGTGAAGAAGGCCAGATTGACCTTGGAGAGGTCGTCCGGCTTGATGAGCTTGTGTTCCAAAACGAGCGTAAGGCCTATGAGCGCCATGGCCCCGAAGTAGATCGCTCCGGCCTGGGCCGCCCAGCCCGCCACCAGGAAGAAGACGGCCGTGTTTACGTGGCAGAAGCTCGACAGGGTGAGCGCCGTGGGCACGCCGAAATCGGCCGGGATGGAACGAAGCCCCTGCTCGCGGTCGAACTCCTCGTCCTGGCAGGCGTAGAGAATGTCGAAGCCTGCCACCCAAAAGGTCACGCCAAGCGCCAAAAGCACGGCTGCGGGCGTGAATTCCGGCACCACGGCCAGCCAGCCGCCCAGCGGCGCGAAGCCGAGCGTGGCCCCGAGCACGAAATGGCACAGCCAGGTGAACCGTTTGGTCAGGCTGTAGAATGCGGCTACGGCCAGGGCCACGGGCGAAAGCTTGAGCACGAGCGGGTTCATGCCCCAGCAGGCGAGCACGAAAACGAGCGCCGCCACGGCCGTATAGATCCAGGCCGCGCGCACGCTCATCTCGCCCGTGACCAGGGGGCGGTTTTGCGTGCGGGGATTTCTGCGGTCGATGTCCAGATCGGCCAGCCTGTTGAAGGCCATGGCGAAGGAACGCACCGCGACCATGGCCACGGTGACAAGGAGAAACGCCTTCGCTCCGGGCCACCCGTCGGCGGCCCAGAACATGCCGGTGTAGGCGAAGGGCAGGGCGAAAACCGAGTGCTCGATCTTGATCATGCGAGCGAAAACGGCCAACTGGTTCGGCACGGAAAACCTCCGAAAAAACGGGAAGTCGCTAAAAGCCCCTTATCAGAATCACGCCCACGATGAGCAGCGCAGCCCCCAGGATACGCAGCGGCGTGGCCGAGTTCTGCTGGAAGCCTATCAGACCGTAGTGGTCCAGCACCAGCCCGGCGATCATCTGGCCGGTGACGAAAAGGGCCATCATGGTGGCCGCGCCCAGGCGCGGGGCGACCACGATGGACACGGTGACGAAGAAGGCCCCGATGAAGCCGCCGCTCCAGACCCACCATGGAGCCTGGGCGAAGGCAGCACCGAAGGGCACGGTTTCGCGCCGCAACAAAAGCAGGCCCGCCAAGGCCAGGGTGCCGATCACGAAGGACGTGAACGAGGCGGCGTAGGCGCTGTGCAGGTAGGAGCGCAGGTGGACGTTGATGCCCGCTTGCACCGGCGCGGTCATACCTGCGGCCACGGCCAGGAGTATCAAAACGAGCTGCGCGGCCACGTGGTCTCCTATGCGACGCCCAGGCGCACCAGGCCGAGTTTCTTCTTGCCCATGGCGAGCAGGAAGGCCGAGCCATCGAACAGGTCGTCCGGGCCGGGAGTAAAGACCTGCTCCGCGAAGACCTGGTTGTTGATGCGCACCGCGCCCTGCTTGAGGAATTCCTTGGCCTTGCCCTTGGAGGGCGCAAAATCGAGATCCACGAGCATCTGCGGCACGTCGGGCAGCGCGGCCGCGTCGGCGTAGGTCACGGACGGCGCGCTGTCGCGCACGGCCGCATAGAGAGCGCCCGCGTCCACTGCGTCGCCGCCGAAGCGGGCCGCATGGGCGCGCTCGATGTCCGCCAGCACTTCGGGGCCGTGGACCATGCGGGTCATCTCGGCGGCCAGCCGCTTTTGCGCCTCGCGCTTTTCGGGTCGCGCCGCGACTTCCTTCTCGTAGTCCTCGATCTCCTCCCTGGTCAGGAAGGTGAAGAACTTCATGAAGCGGATCACGTCGCGGTCGTCGGTCAGCATCCAGAAGTTGTGGAAGTCCGTGGGCGGCGTCATCTCGGGGTCCATGTAGATGGCCCCCTTCTCGGACTTGCCGAACTTCTTGCCGTCGGCCGTTGTGATGAGCGGGAAGGTCAGGGCGTAGGCCTCCTTGCCCGTCTTCCTGCGAATCAGCTCCGCGCCCGCGGTGATGTTGCCCCACTGGTCCGAGCCGCCGAACTGGAGCATGCAGCCGTACTTCTCGAAGAGATGGTAGTAGTCGTAGGATTGCAGGATCATGTAGCTGAACTCGGTGTACGAGATGCCCACATCCTCGCGCGCCAGACGCGACTTGACCGCGTCCTTGGCCATCATCCAGTTGACCGTGAAATGCTTGCCCACGTCGCGCAAAAGCTCGATGGCCGTGAGCTTCAAAAGCCAGTCCGCGTTGTTCTCCACCCAGACCTCGCCGCCGAAGACCTTGGCCACCTGCCCCTTGATCTTCTCCAGCGAGGCGTCGATGCGCGACTTGTCCTGGAGCGTGCGCTCCACTTCCTTGCCGCTGGGGTCGCCGATGAGGCCCGTGCCGCCGCCCGCGAGGAAGATGGGCCTGTGCCCGGCGCGCTTGAGGCGCAAAAGCGAGATGAGCGGCACCATGTTGCCCACGTGCAGGCTCGGCGCGGAAGGATCGAAACCGCAATAGGCCACACGGCCGGGGGTGGCGAAATACTCGCGGACCTTGTCCGCGTCGGAGACCTGATGGACGAGGCCGCGCCAGGAAAGTTCGTCGAAGACGTTCACGAAAATCGCTCCTTCGGGGAATTATTGCCTGAAACGAAAAATATCCGATATCTTTTTGTCTGGGGCCGTGGCGGTAATGCTGCGGGAACGCACGGCGCAAAGTCCTGCGCTCGGGAACATGCGCAGGAGGCATGTCCTACCTGCTTCGCCCACCCAAGGCAAGACGCGGCCCTCAGCGCGTCTCGCCCGCGCCCTTGGCCAGCCCGGAAAAGAAGTGCCGCGCGTTGGCCCCGAGCGTGCGGATGCGATACCCCCCTTCCTGCACGACCACCGTGGGCAGCGAGAGCGCCCCGAGCATGGCCCCGTTGACCGCGAAATCGCGGCCCGAAAGGCTCCAGGTGCCTGTGGGGTCGCCCTTGGCCGGGTCCAGGCCCAGGCTCACGACCAGATAGTCCGGGGCGAAGCGATCGACGCGGCGGATGGCCTTCTTCAAGGCCTCCACGTAGGCCCCGCCGTCCACGTTCTCGGCCAGCGGCAGGTTCACGTTCGCGCCCAACCCCTCGCCCTCGCCGCGCTCGTCCGCGAAGCCGCTGAAATAGGGATAGGCGAAGTTGGGGTGGCCGTGGATGGAGACCGTGAGCACGTCGGCGCGGCGGTAGAAGATGTCTTGGTGTCCGTTGCCGTGATGGTAGTCGATGTCCAACAGCGCCACACGACCATGGCGCGAGAGGTGGTCCGCGACCACGGCGGCGGTATTCAGGTAGCAAAATCCGCCAAAGGCCCTACGCTCGGCATGGTGCCCCGGCGGCCGCACCAGCGCGTAGGAGAGGCGTCGGCCCGAGAGCGCGGCGTCGGCCGCCGTGAGCCCGCAGTCCACGGCCCTGCGCGCGGCCAGCCAGGCGTTTTTGTTCAGCGGGGTGAAAGTGTCGATGCAATAGTAGCCCGCGCGCACGGGCATCTCCTTGGGCGGGCGGGCCGCGTTGCGGATGGGGAAGACATAGGGATAGAGCGACTTTCCCGGCGGCAGCGCGGCGCACATGCGGCGCAGGTAGTCCACGAACCCTCCCTCGTGCACGGCCCGGATGTAGGCCTCGCCGTAGTGCCTGGGCCTGGCCTGGGCCGAGAGCCCGGCCGCCTCCAGGGCCTTGAGGATGGAGGAGACGCGCGCCGGGGCCTCCACGTAGCCGCGCTCGCGCACGTGGTGGATGTCGTGCAGGTCGTTGACCACGGTCAGGATGGGGCTGCCGGGCGCGGCGTCCAGACCCGCGCGGTGCGCGGTCACGTAGCGCGGCGGCCGGAGCCTGACGGGATCGTCGCGAAACGAGTTCACGACCAGATTCACGTAGCTCGGCGGACACGAGCCCTTGTATTTGCGCTCCAGGATGGCCCTGGCGACCTGCCTCGCCGGTCCCTGGCGCAGCTTTCGGCCGCGCGCCAGCGCGTCCCAGACGAGATAGGGCGGGCAGTCGGAGTCAGGGGTCAAGGGCGTCTCGTAGGCCGTGCCCACGATGGGCCGCGCGCCGTAGCGCTCGTAGAAGCGCAGCCTGGCGGCATTCTGGCGCAGGGTCGCGGGATCGGCGCACAGGGTTTCCTCGTCGGGCAGGCACTCGAAAAAGAGGCCGAGCGGGCTGTCCTGGCGCGCGTCCTCGCGCACCTGCTCGTAGAGCGCGCCGCCCACCCCGCCACCGGTAAGCCTGGGCCGCACGGACATGAAATCGAGGTAGGAAAAGCCCACGTCCGTGAAGTGCAACACCGTGGCGAAACCAAGCAGTTCCGAGGCCCTCTCGGCCACGAAGAGCACGGTGCGAAACCCGTGGCGCACGGGCTCTCGCAACAGCCCCGGCAGCTTCTCGACCTCATCTTCCGAGAGAAGCTGGAACTGGCTGCGCAGGACTTCCTGGGCAAAGGCCACGGCCTGGCGGTCTGCGGGCAGGTTGGCGTCGAAGACGCGGCGGATGCGGAACATGCGCGGCTCCCATCGGTTCTCGCGATCTTTTTTAGAATTACGCCTAGGGGCCGTCCGCTGGCAAGGGGACTCCCCGCTCTGAAAACGCGACTCCCGGCCGGATCGAAACCCGGCCGGGAGTGCGGCTGCACGGGAGGTTTGAGGCGGCAGCGAATGCAAGTCTCGAAATGTTGCGAGAAGACCGGTGAAAACCGCTCCGCAGACCGCTCAAACGGCGCCGGATGCACGGCGCGAGAGCCGGTCAAGACCGACGCGTATTACCAATATTACCCGGAGCAGAAAATATGCAATATTTTCGTGCTCCGGGTTATAAGTACGGCCTGCTGAAGGCGGGCCTGAGCGGCGAAGCCGCGGGAGCGCAAAGCCTTCTGCTTTGCGCTCGTAATACGCAAGGGTTTGACCGGCTCGAAGCAACGCCGCAGACGGTGCTGTGTGAGCGGTCTGCCTAAGCCTTTGCGACGCTGATGAAATGCTCCTGCATACAGATGTAGCCGCCCTCGCGCGACCAGTTCTCCAGGCCGCCGACCATCAGTTCCTGGTCGGCCACGCCCTTGCCGTAGGCCCGCGACTCGGGCGGCAGCTTGTGACCAAAGCCGTGGACCATGAAGGCCGCCTCGGGGTGCACGAAGTCGTTCACGAAGGCCTTGATGACCCCGCCGTAAGAGCCGTTGGAGACCTTGACCGGGTCGCCGTTGGAAACGCCAAGGGCCTTGGCCGAGGCGGTGTTCAGCCAGAGCACGTTCTCGGGCATCTGCTCGAAAAGCAGCTTGTTGTTCACGGTGTGGCCCTGGGTATGCACGCCGCAGCGGCCGAAGATGATGCGGAAGCGGCCCTTGGGTGGCTTCTCGGGGGAGACGTAGGGCCGAAGCGACATGAGCCCGTCCTGCTCCCACTTGGGATGGACGATCTCGAGCTTGCCCGAGGGCGTGGCGATCTTGACCTCGGCGATGTTCTGGTAGTTGGGCTTTTCGCACAGTTCCACAAAACCCTTGGCGTCGAAGTCGGCCAGACTCTTGCCCGTGCCCTGAAGCTGGAACTCCCACATCTGCTCCGCCGATTCGAAGGCGAGCGGTTCAAGTCCGAGCGCCTTGGACAGCCCGGCGATGATCTCCCAGTCGGCCTTGGTGTCGTAGCGCGGCGCGAGCGCGCGCTTGCGGACGAAGAACTGCGGCTTGAGGCCACCCTTCTGGGCCAGGGGCGACTCGCGTTCAAGGTAGGGCGACATGGGCAGCACCACGTCGGCGTTCCAGGCCGTGTCGGACCAGGAGAAGGTGACGGCGACGATGAGTTCGAGCGCCTCCCACTTCTTCTTCAGGGCATCGGGATCAGGGAAGGCCATGAGCGGATCGTGGCGGTGGCAGATGTAGGCCTTGACCGGATAGGGGTCGCCGCTGACGGCCGCGTCGTAGGCCAGGTTGATCATGCCGGGCCCGGCGTCGATGTGCGGATACTTCCAGCCCGCGCCGTCGGCACGCTTGCCCTCGGGCTTGGGGAAGAGGTCCACGAACTTTTTCAGGCCCTTGGCGCCCACGTCGCCGGGCTTGTTGGCGAAGGGCAGGCCGCCCTTGGCGCCGATGGCCCCGAGCAGGGCGTTGATGATGTAGGCGGTGCGCGAGACGTAGAAGGAGTCCTGGTAGCGGGCGGTCATCCAGCCCGGATGCCAGATCACGCTCGGCGCGGCGTCGGCGAGTTGGTTCGCGAACTTGAGCAGGGCTTTCTCCGAGATGCCGCACTCCTCGGCCGCCCAGGCCGGGGTGTAGGGCCGGATGAACTTCACCAGTTCGTCGAAGCCGTTGACGTGGGCGTCCACGTATTCCTTGTCGTAGCGGCCCGAGTCGATGAGCGCGTGGATCACTCCCAGGTTGAAGGCGTAGTCCGTGCCGGGGCGGATGAGGAAGAAGTTGTCGGCCTTGCCCGCCGTGACGGTGGCGCGCACGTCGATGACCGTCAGCTTGCAGCCAGCATCCAGGGCGTCGAGCACGCTGTTGACCTCGGCCACGTTGATGGCTTCGAGAATGTTCCGGGTCTGCAAGACGATATGCTTGGAATTTTTGTAGTCGTAGACCAGTTCCTTGCGGCCGATGCCGACCACTGATTTGCAGGCGTGCTGTACGCCACGGGCACAGGCGGTGTCATGGTTATGGTAATTGGGCGATCCTAGACCGCGCACGAATGCCTGGTGCAAATCAACAAAGGGGCCGCCACGGTCGGACCAGATCACCGACTCCTTGCCGTATTTCTCCTGGATGGCCGAGAGGCGTTCGGCCACATAGGCGAAAGCCTCATCCCAGGACGCGCGGCGCCATTTGCCTTCGCCCCGCTTGCCCTCGCGGATCATGGGGTACTGGGGCCGCTCGTCGTCCTGGGTCAGGGCGTATCCGGCCGCGCCGCGCGCGCACAGCGCGCCCTTGAGCCCCGAGTGCGGGTTGCCCTGGATGAACATGACCTCGTTGTTGGCCACGTCCACCTGGATCGGACAGCGCACGGTGCACATGCCACAGACACTGAAGACTTTCTGCCTTGCCATCGGACCCTCCGGAAAGTGCGTTATTAAAATATTTTAGAGAAAAAACATGCAACTTTCGGAATCACATGACAGCGGACGTAGCAGCACTGGTGAGACGGTGGCAAGAAAAGCAGCGCCTTGTGAAATAAAGCGCGTTGACCACCGTCCTGCCCCCTGGGGGCATGTACCGTTTTTCACGAACGAACGTAAAAATTTTCCCAGGGGATTGACGCAACAATTCGATTGTGCTTTTTCTGACTGCAAACATATCTCCAGCATCGGCGTTTCAGGCGAATCAGCTTTTCCCTCCAGCACCAGTCCAGAATAAGGGGGGTACACGTGGTCTTCTCCTGGCTGAATCTCGGAATCGTTCTGGCCTTGTTTGCCGGTCTGGCATTCGCGGCCGGGCCGCTCTTCGGATCAATCCTCCTTGCCCCGAAATGGCGTGGCGGCGACCACGCAATGCCGTACGAATGCGGCATGACGCCGCACGGCGGATCATGGATGCGCTTCAGCGTCAACTACTGGATCTACGCGCTCATCTTCCTGGCCTTCGACGTGGACGTGCTCTACCTCTTCCCAGTGGCGGCGCACTACGCCGACTCCGAAGGCTGGCTGCCGCTCGTCAAGGTGACCATCTTCATCGTCGTGCTCGCCCTGGGCATCGTGTACTTCTGGCGGAAAGGAGTGTTCGCATGGCCGCGCCGGATATCGGACTGAGGCCGGTTCAAGGAGGCGTCGAGCCCCCCCTGGTCGACATCCCTCCCCTGAACCAGTTCTTCGACCTGTGCCGGGCCATGTCACTGTGGCCCATGACCTTCGGCTTGGCCTGCTGCGCCATCGAGATGATGGCCGTGGGCATGGCGCGGTTCGACATCTCGCGCTATGGCGCGGAAGTGTTTCGGCCCTCGCCGCGCCAGTCCGACCTGATGATCGTGGCCGGCACGGTCTCGCGCAAGATGGCTCCGGCCGTGGTCCGGCTCTACGAGCAGATGCCCTCGCCCAAGTACGTCATGGCCCTGGGCAATTGCGCCATCTCCGGCGGCCCGTTCCATTTCAAGGGCCAGTACGGAATCATCGAGGGCATCGACAAGCTCATCCCCGTGGACGTCTACATCCCCGGCTGTCCGCCACGCCCCGAGGGGCTGCTCGAAGGACTCTTCCAGATCCAGGCCAAGCTCACGGGCAAGCGCTTCTGGCCCGCGCCCAAGCTGCCGCCGGTAAAGGGGGAGCAGGCATGAGCAGAAACCTCGCCTTTCCCAAGCTATGCGCCATCGGCGGGGACATGACCCACATGGGCGTCTCCGAAATCCACCACGTCAAACCCTCGCAGATCCGGGGCGCGGCCTCGGTGCTCCTGGACAAGGGGTGGTTCATCGAGACCATCGTCTGCCTGGACATGCGCGAGGGGCTCCTGACGACCTACCTCTTCGCCCACTTCAGCGAGCCGGGCCGCATTTTGGTGCGCGTCCTGGTCGATCGCGAAACGCCCGAGATCCCGTCCATCGCGGACATCTATCAGGGCGCGGAATGGCACGAGCGCGAAGCCATGGAGCTTTCGGGCGTGCGCTTCACGGACAACCCAAATCCCCTGCCCCTGCTCCTGGCCGAGGATCAGATCGAGCCGCCGCTGGCGCGCGCCTTCGACGACAGGAAACCGCTTTCCAACATCGTGGATGAATTCATCAAGGCCGAATGCTGGCCCGCCTTCGTCTCCCGCGAGGAGATCGAGGCCGCGGCCGCCGCCAAGGCCGAAGCCGAGGCCAAGGCCACCGCCGAGGCCGCCACGGCCACGAACGCCAAGGAGGACGGACAATGAGCTTCTTCCCCGGCGGCGACTTCTACACACGGCACTTCAAGGCCTCGGACAACGACGAAACGCTCATCGTCAACATGGGGCCGCAGCACCCATCGACCCACGGAGTGCTGCGGATCATCGTGGAACTCGACGGCGAGTACATCGTACGCAGCGAACCCGTGCTCGGTTACGTGCACCGCATGCACGAGAAGATGGCCGAGAACCGCAGCTTCGTGCAGTACCTGCCGAACATGGGGCGCGTGGATTACCTGCACGCCCTGGCCTGGAACTGGGCTTACGTGGGCGCGGTGGAGAAACTGGCCGAACTCGAGGTTCCCGAACGCGCCGAATACATCCGGGTCATTACCTGCGAACTGAACCGCGTCTCATCGCATCTCTTGTGGTGGGGCGCGTATCTTTTGGACCTGGGCGCATTCACCCCGATCATGTACGCCTTCGACGACCGCGAACGCATCATGGACCTTCTGCAGGAACCAACGGGCTCGCGGCTGACCTACTGCTACCACCGCCTGGGCGGCGTCTCGGCCGACCTCTCCGAGAGATTCCTCAAGGGCCTTTCGGACCTCGTGCCCTACCTGCGCTCGCGCCTGCCCATGTACCGCGATCTAGTCACGGAGAACGTGATCCTCAGAAAGCGCGTCGAGGACATCGGCATCATGGACCTGGACGTCTGCCGCCGCTACGGCTGCACCGGCCCCGTGATCCGGGGCGCTGGCGTGGCCTACGACACGCGCCGGGCCGAGCCCTACTCCGTATACGACCGCTTCGACTACGAGATCCCGACCTATCCCGAGGGCGACGCCCTGGCCCGCTACATGGTGCGCATGGACGAGATCGAGCAGTCGCTTCGGATCATCGAGCAGGCCATCGCCACCATCCCCGAAGGCCCCTTCCTCTCCAAGAGCGCGCCCAAGCCCAAGTGGAGCGCGCCCAAGGGAGAGTCCTGCTTCGCCGTGGAAGGCGCGCGGGGCAAGATCGTCATCTACGTGGCCTCGGACGGCGGACGCACGCCCTACAGGATCAAACTGCGCTCGCCCTCGTACTCGAACCTGTCGTGCTTCGCCGAGGTGGCCAGGGGAACGCTCCTTTCCGACGCGGTATCCATCCTGGGAAGCCTCGACCTCGTCATCCCGGAGATTGACAGATGAACATAAGCTCCTGGTCGTCTCCCGATCCGAACGTCGCGCTGGTCATCCCCGATCCGCTGGTGCGCCTGCTGGTGGGCCTTTTGGCCCTGGCCGCCTTCGTGGGCCTGAACGCCACGGTGCTCGTCTACGTGGAACGAAAGGTCGCGGGCTTCATCCAGCGGCGACCCGGCCCCTACGAGGTCGGACCGCATGGCATCCTGCAGACCCTGGCCGACGCCGTGAAGCTCGTGGGCAAGCAGCTCTCCACGCCGCGCGGGGCCGACTTCTTCCTTTTCTGGCTCGCGCCGATCATGGCCTTCCTGCCGGTCTTCGTCATGTTCCTGCCCATCCCCTTCGGCGAGAACCTTTACGCCCTGGAGACCAACGTGGGGCTGCTGCTCATCCTGGCCTACGCCGGGCTGAACGTGCTGGCCCTGTGTCTGGCGGGCTGGGCCTCGGCCAACAAATGGGGCCTCATCGGCGCGGCCCGCGCCGTGGCCCAGAGCGTCGGCTACGAGATCCCGCTCCTGCTGTCCCTGCTTGCGGTCTGCTTCACCCACGGCTCCCTCGACCTGATGGAACTGACGCGGGCCCAGGGTCCGTGGCCGTGGCAGTGGAACGTGGCCATCCAGCCCCTGGCCTTCTTCATCTACTTCGTCTGCGCCC
Organism: Alkalidesulfovibrio alkalitolerans DSM 16529; assembly: GCF_000422245.1. Taxonomy (NCBI): domain Bacteria; kingdom Pseudomonadati; phylum Thermodesulfobacteriota; class Desulfovibrionia; order Desulfovibrionales; family Desulfovibrionaceae; genus Alkalidesulfovibrio; species Alkalidesulfovibrio alkalitolerans. Next base: position 10,568 of record NZ_ATHI01000004.1, on the reverse strand, counting down.
TGGCCGAAACCAACCGCGCGCCCTTCGACCTGCCCGAGGCCGAGTCCGAACTCACGGCGGGCTTCCACACGGAATACTCGGGCATGGGCTTCGGCCTCTTCTTCCTGGCCGAGTACGCCAACATGATCGTGGTCTGCGCCATCGCCACGGCCGTTTTCCTCGGCGGCTTCCAGGGTCCGGCCGCGCCGGGTCCGTGGTGGTTCCTGCTCAAGGTCTACAGCCTGCTCCTGATCATGATGTGGATGCGCTGGACCTACCCGCGCGTGCGCTTCGACCAGCTTTTGAACCTCAACTGGAAGTGGCTGTTGCCGCTGGCCACGCTGAACCTCCTGGCCACGGCCGTGATCATGAAGCTCTAGGGAGGGGGACATGAGCGTCCTGACCGAGTTCAAGGAAGCGCTGAAGGGCCTCAAGAGCCTGTTCGTGGGTCTGCGCATCACGGGCCGCGAGTTCGTGAAGCCCCAGGTCACGGTGCACTACCCGCGCAAGGTGGTGGACAACATCGTCACCTTCCGCGGCCACATCGAGCTCGTGGGCGGCAAGGATCCGGCCGTGCCCAAGTGCATCACCTGCATGATGTGCCAAAGCGTGTGCCCCTCAAGCTGCATCAAGATCGTCAAACACCCGCCGCCCAAGAAGGAAGCCCCGGCCGAGAAGCCGAGCGAGGCGCTGGCCTCGGGCCTGGAGCCCAAGACCAAGCCCGCGCCCCCGAGCAAGGAGAAGCCGGTCAAGACGCCCAAGGCCTTCTTCCTGGACTACAACTATTGCAGCCTGTGCGGGCTGTGCGTGCAGTCGTGTCCAGTGGACTCGCTGCGCTTCTCAACGGACGTCTATCTGGCGGGCCCCTCCCGCAAGACCTTCGTGTACGACCTCATGGCGCGGCTGAAGGCCCAGGCCGATGCGGAACCAAAGCCCGAGCCCAAGGCCAAGCCGACGCCCGAGGCGAAGCCCGAAACAGCGGATGCCGCTGCGGCCGCAACCGGCGGCGAGAGCGAAAAGGAGAAGGCATGATGGAAAGCGCGGCCCAGGCCCTGTTCGCCTTCTACGCAATCGTCATCGTGCTGGGGGCCCTTGGCGCGGTGCGCGCCGTGAACCTCGTGCGCGCCCTGCTCGGCCTGATCCTGGCCCTGTTCGGCGTCTCCGGCATGTACCTGCTGATGGACGCGCCTCTTCTGGCGCTCATGCAGCTTCTCATCTACGTGGGCGCGGTGGTGGTGCTGGTCTTCTTCGCCATCATGCTCACCCGCGCCCCGGCAGGCGGCGAGGAAGCCGCCCCGAAATCCATCCGCAGCCATCTGCTGGCCCTGCTGGCCGCAGCCACGCCGGGCTTCCTGCTTGCCTGGTCGGTCATCACCCGGCCCGCGCCCTCGCTTGAGAAGCCCGCCTCGGTCAGCCCGGCCGAACTGGGCCAGGGGCTGCTCGAACACTACATCCTGGCCTTCGAGCTGATCTCGGTGGTCCTCTTCGTGGCCATGTCCGGCGCGGTGATTCTGGCCTTCAGGGGCTTCTCACGCAAGGGAGACGACGCATGAGTCCGCTCATCCTCTACCAACTCGTGGCCCTGGCGCTTCTGGTCATCGGCCTGTACGGCCTGACCACGCGCAAATCCTTCGTGGGCATGCTCATCTGCGTCGAACTGATGCTCAACGGCGCGGGGCTGTCCATCACCGCCGCCGCGCAGCTCACCGAGGCCAACGCCGTGCTCGGCCAGCTCGCCTCGCTCCTGGTGATGGGCTTGGCCGCGGCCGAGGCCACGCTGGTCCTGGCGATCCTCATCGTGGTCATCCGCCGCTTCGGCCCCCTGGGCAAGGCGGATGCCGATACCGTATCGGAACTGAGGGGGTAGGCCGTGCAGACAGAAAACGTCAGTCTCCTCTTTCCCCTGGCCGTGACGCTCGCGGCCCCGTTCCTGATCTACCTGCTGCGCCGAAACGAGAACCAGCGCGAGGCGGTCTCCTTCGCGGCCGCGGCCATGTCCTTCCTGGCCGTGCTGAACCTCGCACCCGGCGTGCTCGCGGGCAAGATCTACACCTACACGCTCTTCACGCTCATGCCGGGCATAAGCGTCAGCTTCTGCGCGGACGGCCTCTCGCTCGTCTTCGGGCTCATCGCCACCTTCCTGTGGGGCCTGGTGACGCTGTACAACATCGGCTACATGCGCGGCCTGAACGAACACGCCCAGACGCGCTACTACTTCTGCTTCGCCATCGCCATCTTCGGCGCGGTGGGTGTGGCCCTCTCGGCCAACATCTTCACCATGTATCTCTTCTACGAGATCATCTCGGTCTTCACCTATCCCCTGGTCGCCCACCACCAGGACGAGGACGCCTACCTGGGAGCGCGGAAGTACTTCGTGTACCTCATGGGCACCTCCAAGCTCTTCCTGCTGCCCGCCATGGTCCTGACCTACGTGCTGTGCGGCACCCTGGACTTCCACCTGGGCGACGTCGTCACCGGCGTGCCCTTCCCCTGGAAGGAGAGCCCGGGTCTGGTGACCCTGACCTACGTGCTCTACATCGCGGGCCTGGCCAAGGCGGCGCTCATCCCGTTCCACAACTGGCTGCCCTCGGCCATGGTCGCGCCCACGCCAGTCTCGGCCCTGCTGCACGCGGTGGCCGTGGTCAAGGCGGGCGTCTTCTGCGTGGCCCGCGTCATCCTCTCGGGCTTCGGCCTCGAGTGCATGGACGCCCTGTACCTGGGCATCCCCACGGCCTACCTGGCCGCCCTGACCATCGTGGTGGCCTCGATCATCGCCCTGACCAAGGACGACCTCAAGGCCCGGCTGGCCTACTCCACGGTCAGCCAGCTCTCCTACGTGATCATCGGCGTGGCCATGCTCACGCCCATGGCCGTGAACGGCGGCATGCTGCACATCGCCAACCACGCCTTCTCCAAGATCACCCTCTTCATGGGCGCGGGCGCGATCTACGTGGCCGCGCACACCAAGAAGATCAGCCTCATGGACGGCATGGGACGGCGCATGCCCATCACCTTCGGGGCCTTCTCCGTGGCCGCGCTGTCCATGATCGGCGTGCCCTTCGTCTGCGGGTTCGTCTCCAAGTGGTATCTGGTCAACGGCGCGATGCAGGCCGATCAAGTCGTCCTGCTGGTGGCGCTCCTGGGCTCCACGATCCTCAACGCCTCCTACTTCGGCCCGATCATCTACCGGGCCTTCTTCAAGAAGGCGGCCGAAGGCGTGGACCTGAGCCACTACAACGAACCGGCCCCGGCGCTCGTCGCGCCCCTGGTCGTGACCTCGATCATCTCCGTATTCCTGGGGCTTTATCCCGAGACGTTCCTCGACTTCGTCCGGGTCTTCAGCGGTTTCTAGGCTGACATGAGGAGGACAGGGTGAACAACGACATAAGCGGATTCGGCCAGCTTCTCATGCGCATGCGCAAGGCCTCCGGGCAATGGGCGCTGGCGCTCTTCGCGGCGCTGGCCCTGCTCGTGGTCCTCAACTTCTTCATCCACCCGCACCACCCGCACGTGGACGCGGAGAACCTGCCCGGCTTCTGGGCCGTCTTCGCCCTGGGCGTGGCCGTGGTTCTCGGCTTCCTGGCCAAGGGCATCCTCGCGGTGATCCTCGACGTGCCGGAGGACTTCTATGACGAGTAGCTTCTACCATCCGGCCGTGGCCTTCATCGCCCTGGCCGCGGCGCTGCCCTTCTTCCCGGGCCGCTTCTGGAAATGGCTTCTGCCCGTGCCCGCGCTCCTGGCTATCGTCGCGGTCTTCACCATGGAGCCGCAGGCTGGCCAGTCCATGAACTGGATGGGCTTCACCCTGAACGTCGGCCGCGTGGACCACATCTCGCTGATCTTCGCCAACGTCTTCGCCATCCAGGCCCTGCTCGGCTTCATCTACGCCTTCCACGTCACGGACAAGCGCCAGCACGTCTTCGCGGCGCTCTACGTGGCAGGCGCGTTCGGCTGCGTCTTCGCGGGCGACTACCTGACCCTGTTCGCCTTCTGGGAACTCATGAGCGTGGCCTCGACCATGCTCATCCTGATCAACGCCCCGGCCAACAAACGGGCCTCGCGGGCGGGCTTCTCCTACTTCCTGGTGCACACCTTCGGCGGCCTGCTGATGCTCGCGGGCATCCTCCTGCGCTACAAGGCCACGGGCAGCATGGCCTTCCACCCCGTCGTGCCCGAGTTCATGCAGTACTACGATTGGCTGATCATGTTCGGCTTCGGCGTGAACGCGGCCTTCATCGGCCTGCACGCCTGGCTGCCCGACGCCTACCCCGAGGCGACCATCCCCGGCGCGGTGTTCATGAGCGCCTTCACCACCAAGACCGCCGTGTACGTGCTCATGCGCGGCTTCGCCGGGATGGAGTTCCTGGCCTGGATGGGCGTGGCCATGGCGCTTTACGGCGTCATCTACGCCACCATGGAGAACAACGCCCGGCGCATCCTGTCCTACCACATCGTCTCGCAGGTGGGGTACATGGTCGCGGGCATCGGCATCGGCACGGCCATGACCATCAATGGCGCGGCCGCCCACGCCTACGCCCACATCCTCTACAAGGGCCTGCTCTTCATGAGCGTGGGCGCAATCCTCTTCACCACGGGCACGGCCAAGCTGAACCAGCTCGGCGGGCTCGCGGCGCGCATGCCCTGGATCATGATCTGCTACATCGTGGCCGGCCTCTCGATCTCGGGCATGCCGGTCTTCAACGGCTTCGTCTCCAAGACCATGACCATCGCCGGAGCCTTCGAGGATCATCAGGTGATGATCGGCCTGCTCATGGAGATCGCGGCCGTGGGCACCTTCCTCTCCGTGGGCATCAAGCTGCCCTACTTCGCCTTCTTCGGCGGCAAACCCGACGACATGACGCGCGAGATCAAGCCGCTGCCCGTGAACATGTACCTGGCCATGTTCGCTGGCGCGATCCTGTGCACCGCGCAGGGCCTTTATCCCGACATGCTCTACCGCTTCCTGCCCTACCCCGAGATCGCCTCCGAATTCCATCCCTGGGGCGTGTGGCAGGTGTTGCAGGCGCTTCTGCTGCTCGGCTTCACGGGTCTGGCCTTCTATCTCATGCGCGGGCTGATGAAGCCGCACGACCAGCGCAATATCGACTTCGAACTGCTCTACCGGCTGATCGGCCGGGCCGTGCTGGCCCTGGTCTGCCGCCCCCTGGCCTGGCTCGACTCGGTCTGGACCGAGGTCTACAGGGCTGTGGGGCTGCGCTACCTGCTCTACAAGGGACGCATCACCTCGCTGTTCGACGTCAAAGCCATCGACGGCGTGGTGGACGGCACGGCCTTCACCACCCGGGCGGTGGGCGACCGGACGGCGGCCACCCAGACAGGACGGCTCGGAGACTACCTGGGGCTCGCGGCGGCCATCGCCTTCGCGGCCCTGGCCGTGGTCCTGTACGCCATACGCTAGAACCGCCAAGGAGCGCGCGATGATCGACCCCGGCTACCCCGTTCTGACGAGCCTGATCTTCTTCCCCGTGCTCGCGGCGGCGGTCCTCATGTTCTTCCGCCATGAGGGCCTCATCCGTGTCCTCACCCTGGCAGCCTCCCTCGTCGAGATCTGCCTGGCCATCCCGCTGTTGCGCGGTTTCAACATCGCGGACACGGGATTCCAGTTCATGGAGCGCACAGAGTGGGCGCCCTCGCTGGGACTTTCCTACGCCCTGGGCGTGGACGGCCTGTCCCTACTCATGGTCCTTCTGACCGTGGCCATCCTGCCCTTGTGCGTGCTGTGCTCGTGGACCTACATCGGCAAGCGGATCAAGGAATTCAACATCTGCCTGCTGCTCATGACATCGGCCTGCGCGGGCGTCTTCTGCGCGCTGGACTTCGTACTCTTCTATATTTTCTGGGAGGCCATGCTCGTCCCCATGTACCTGCTCATCGCGGTCTGGGGCGGCCCGAGGCGCAAGTACGCCTCCATCAAGTTCTTCCTGTACACCCTGGCGGGCTCCACGCTGCTCCTGGTGGCCATGGTGGCCTTCAAGACCGTGGGCGGCACCTTCTTCATCCCCGACCTGATGCGCATGGAGTTCTCCGAGCGCTTCCAATTCTGGGCCTTCCTGGCCATGGCCCTGGCCTTCGCCATCAAGGTGCCCATGTTCCCCTTCCACACCTGGCTGCCCGCGGCCCACGTCGAGGCCCCCTCGGCAGGCTCGGTCATCCTGGCCTCGGTGCTCATCAAGATGGGCGCCTACGGCTTCTTGCGCTTCTGCATGACCCTGACCCCGGTGGCCATGGCCGAACTGGCCCCGATCTTCATCGGCCTGTCCATCGCGGGCATCCTCTACGGCGGCTTCATCTGCCTGGGCCAGACCGACGTGAAGAAGCTCATCGCCTACTCCTCGGTGGCCCACATGGGTTTTTGCACCCTGGGCATCTTCGCCTTCAACGCGCGCGGCGTGGAAGGCGGCCTGATGGTCATGCTCAACCACGGCATCGTCACCGGCGCGCTGTTCCTCATGATCGGCGCGATCTACGAGCGCAGCCACAGCCGCGAGATCGCGGACAACCAAGGCATGGGCAAATACCTGCCCGCCTTCATGGGCTTCTTCGGCCTCTTCGCCCTGTCGTCGCTCGGTTTCCCCGGCCTGAACAGCTTTGTGGGCGAAATCCTGGTGCTCTTCGGCATCTTCGAGGCGGACTGGCGGCTTGGCCTTCTGGCCGTGCCCGGAGCCATGCTCGGCGCGGCCTACATGCTCAGGCTCCTGCAGCGCATGACCTACGCCCCGGTGGGCCAGACGCCCTCGCCCAAGGGCAAGAACTGGAGCGACCTGAACGCGCGCGAGTGGATCGCGCTCACGCCGCTGGCCATCTTCACCGTGGTCCTGGGCCTCGCTCCGGGACTGGCCCTGAAGGTCATCGGCCCCTCGGTCGAGAACCTGCTCGACCACTACCACTCCCGGCAGAAGGCTCCCGTGACCTACACCGTCGAGCGGCCCACGCCGCCCGACCCGCTCGTCGCCCTGACCCAGACGCCATCGGCGGATGAAACCCAAAGGAGCGCGCAGTGAACTTCGACATCCTTCGCGTCCTGCCCGAGCTGTACCAGCTCCTGCTCGTGCTCGGCCTGTTCGTCCAGACCTGCGCCCCGCGCGAGAAGTGGGGCGAGGTGACGTGGGTTCCGGCGGCCGCCGCCGTGGGCCTGCTCGTCTCCCTGGTGGGCCTTGGCGCGGGCGCGGGCGAGACCACGCTCATGTTCTGGGAGTCCTACCAGGTGGACGGCATGTCCCAGTTCTTCAAGCTGGTCATCTCGCTTGGCTTCCTCGTCACCGTGCTGAACGGCATGAGCCAGCCCACCCTGGCCGACGAGAAGCGCTCGGACTACATGCTCTTTTTGGCCCTCTCCGCCTGGGGCCTCATGCTCCTGGCCTCGTCCGTGGAGCTTGTGCTCATCTTCGTGGCCCTGGAAGTCTCGTCCTACAGCCTTTACGCCATCGTGCCCCTGCGCGCCCGCGAGCGCCGCGCGGCCGAGGCGGGCCTCAAGTACATCCTCTTCGGCGCGGCGGCCACGGCCATCTCGCTCTACGGCCTGTCCTACATCATCGCCTGGCAGCACAGCACGTATCTGACCGACCTCTCGCGCGCCGTCTGGAGCTTCGCCGACGCGCCCATGGCCTGCATCGGCCTGGGACTCTTCCTGTGCGGCTTCTTCTACAAGCTGGCCCTGTTCCCCTTCCACTTCTGGGCGCCGGACGTCTACGACGGCACGAGCAATGAGACGGCCGCCTATGTGGCCACGCTGCCCAAGCTCGGCGCGGTGGTCATCCTGGTCCGGCTGGCCGCCATGCTCGAACCCGGCATCGAGGTCACGACCTTCATCGCCATCCTGGGCGCGCTGTCCATGACCTTCGGCAACCTCGCCGCCCTGGCCCAGACCGACATCAAGCGCATCCTGGGCTACTCCTCGGTGGCCCACGCGGGCTACGTCACGCTCGGCCTTGTCGCGGGCACGGCAGCCGGACTCAGCGCGGCAGCCTTCTACGCCCTGGTCTACCTGCTCATGAACCTGACCTGCTTCTGGGTGGTCTGCCGCCTGGCCCAGGACGGCCGCAACCTGCATCTGGACGACCTGAACGGCCTGTTCAAACGCGCGCCGGGACTGGCCTTGATCCTGCTCGTGGCGGCCTTCGCCCTGGTGGGTCTGCCGCCCACGGCCGGATTCACCGGCAAGCTCTACCTGCTCTCGTCCGCCTGGGACCGGGGTTATGACTGGCTGGTCATCGTGGCCGCCGTGAACACGGCCATCTCCATCTATTACTACCTGAACATGGTGCGCCACGCCTACACGCACGAGCCGGAGACGGCTCCTGACGGCGGCGCGGCCGTGGCCGTGCATCCCTGCTCCCTGGCCGTGGGCGGTCTGCTCGCTGCCTCGGTGCTGCTTTTGGGCGTCCTGCCCGCCAGCGTCTTCGACCTGGTGCAGGCTGCCGGACAGGCTCTCCTGCCTTAGCAGGGCGCTGAAAAGACGCCATCTGCGGCGTTGCTTCGAGCCGGTCAAACCCTCGCGTATCAAAGAATATGCGAGGGTTTGACCGGCTCTTGCGTCGTGCATCCGAAGCTTTTTCTCCTCATCGCCCCGACCTTGCCGGACGGCGCGAATGCGACTATCCAAAAGACCTTCGCCGGGCCCAAAAGCCTCGCGCGCGACCGGCGGAAAACGCCCGCACCCACGACACCTTGGAGCACGAATGGACTACCTCACCGAACCGCAGGAAATCGAACGACGCTCCATGGAGATCATCGACGGCCTCTTTCCCGAGCCGCGCGGCCACAAAGGCCTCGACTGGCTGGTCGTGCGCCGCATGGTGCACACCTCGGCCGACCTCGAAATGCCCTCCCTGGTGCGCTTCTCGCCCGGCGCGGCCCTGGCCGGGGCCAAAGCCCTCTCCCAAGGCGCGCTAATCTATACCGACACCATGATGGCCCTTTCCGGCATCCCGACGCGGCGTCTTGGGCCGCTTGGCTGCGAGGTCCGCTGCCTGATCGGCGATCCCCAGGTCGCGCGCGCGGCCCACGAAAACGGCGTGACGCGGAGCATGGCCGCGGTGGATGTGGCCGTGCAGACGGCTCCGGAGGCGATCTTCGTCATCGGCAACGCGCCCACGGCCCTTCTCCGCCTCATCGAGCACATGCGCGCGGGCAGGGCAGCGCCCGCGCTCGTGGTGGGCATGCCCGTGGGCTTCGTCAACGCGGCCGAATCCAAGGCCCTGCTCGTTGAAACGGCGGGCGTAACACCCTTCATCGTCATCGAGGGACGCAAGGGCGGTTCGGCCCTGGCCGCGTCGTGCATCAACGCCCTGGCCAACCAGGCCATGGCGGACAAGGGCCTGTCCCCGGAGGGCGCATGAGCCGCGTCGCCTTCATTGGCGCCGGGCCGGGCGATCCCGAGTTGTTGACGCTCAAGGCCGCGCGCCGCATCGAACGGGCCGATCTGGTGCTCTATGCGGGCTCCCTCGTGCCGCGCGAGATTTTGACCATGGCCAGGGAGGACGCGCGCGTGGTCGATTCCGCGCCGCTCTCGCTGGAGCAGACGCACGCCCTGATGATGGAGACGGTGCGCGCGGGCGGGTTCGTTGCCCGCGTGCATACGGGCGATCCGGGGTTGTATGGCGCGGTGCGCGAGCAGGCCGCGCTCCTTGAGGCCGAGGGGGTGGAATACGAGATTGTGCCCGGCGTGACCGCCGCCTTCGACGTCGCGGCCAGGGCCAGGGTCTCGCTGACTGTGCCGGGCGTGGCGCAAAGCGTGGTGCTCACGCGCCTGGACGGCAAGACCCCGGTGCCCGACGGGCAGCGGCTGCGCCGTTTCGCGGCCACGGGCGCGAGCCTGGCCGTGTATCTTTCCGCCGCAAAGCCGGAAGTCCTGTGTGAGGAGCTGCTCGCGGCCGGTCTGCCGCCCGAGACGCCGGTGGTCGTGGCCCACAAGGCGGGCTGGCCCGGCGGCGAAGTCCGGCGCACGACCATCGCCGGGATCGAGGAGACGGCCCGCGACATGAAGATCTCGCGCCAGACGCTCTTCCTGGTCCTGCCCGGCGAGCTTGCGGGCGAGGCCCGCTCACGGCTCTACGATCCGGCCCACGGCCACTGCTTCAGGCCGAAAGTACCCGGCGATGCCGAAAACGACGGCTGACGCGGGGCGACCAGATTGAAACCCGCTTGATCAGACGGAGTATCCACCGCTGGAATAGGGTTTTAGCAAGAGTGTCGCACCCTACAGTTCAAGAGCCCCCGCGCAATCTTTTGCACGGGGGCTTGCCCTAAACTACCTAGGCGTACTGCTTCAATCTCCACGTCACGGCTTTTCCAGCATACGGTGGCATGGTGTTCCCGATGGCGATAGGCGCGGTTGTGGTTGGGGTTCCCATGACCTCCCAAACCCCGCTTTCGGGGCATTTCTCGCCGGTGCGCGCAGTGGTCCCAATTGGCTTTCTAGGCATACTCAGAGCCTCCTTTTAACCTCCCTCATATCAGGCAAAACAGGCATGTCAACGTAATGTCAAATGTATACGATGCAATATAAAAATGATAATGCGCAACATGCAACGCAAAAAGCCCCCGGTTTTTGGACCGGGGGCTTTTGA